>MZXQ01000302.1:1528-1838 GCA_002926195.1 Candidatus Methanomarinus sp. HR1
CTTGATATGCGTTTAGCTTTCAATGATCAAGACATTATATTGGATGAACAACACAATATTATCCTGACACGATATGAATTTACCAAAATGGTATCTTAAAAACCTAAATCAGTGTAATCTGTGTCTATATATTTTTCCAATAAAATTCCAGCCACTCAGGATCCGGATATCCGTCGTTTTGGCATGCTGCCAGTACACTTCTATATCCCTCCCCCTATCTGAACCCGCTCATGGCTCTTTGCGATGAACTGGAGGCCGGGCTGGTGCAGGTACAGACCGAGGGGAGGAAATTGATGGAGGCTGTTGTGCA
>MZXQ01000301.1:0-200 GCA_002926195.1 Candidatus Methanomarinus sp. HR1
ACTAAAAAGGCATTGCTTGGCATCAGATAATCTCCTGGATTCGGTGGTGCTGCCTGGATCTCAGCGATATTATCACTTGCGACAAGGTGACTTGTTACATCCCGTGCCTCATCAATATCAAGATCTGAATAAGGTGAACCATCATATACTCCGGTCCAATCAGCAGCATTGAAGATCAGTTTATTGTCTTCATCCCCTCC
>MZXQ01000301.1:318-716 GCA_002926195.1 Candidatus Methanomarinus sp. HR1
ATGCATACATAGCTTGCCGGGTCAGAGTTTGAGTTTACAATAGTTGTAGTATAGTCACCACTGCCAGTTATACATGAAGTAACATCATATGCCCATGTACCTGCTGGATAATTATAGGGATCAAATCCTTTTCTGTCATCGTATTGTTCATCAGCGGATATTGTGTTACCTCCAAAGGTCAGTTCCATTGTTGGATACAGGCCTGTTGTGCCTGATGCGCTCCATGTCCAGTAGCTGTAGAGCCTGGCAAACTCTACACTGGCGCCTGTTGGAAGAGTGACCTGATGGTTTACAGTATAGCCATCGGTATTATACAGCTTTCCACTGGGGGAGCTGTCGCCGTGTGAGAAGTATAGGTCGCCTGTTGTTGTGTCGTGTCTGTAGGTTATTAGTGGATT
>MZXQ01000301.1:755-912 GCA_002926195.1 Candidatus Methanomarinus sp. HR1
TTATCACCCGTATTATCTTATGTTTAAGGGTGAATTTACTAAATAGTACTATTATATAACACTTTCTTTTTAATCATGTTGTTAAATTTGCGCCAGGAAAATAGTATTTTCTTGGGTATATTATCTTACAGATTATATACTATGAAAAATTATATAC
>MZXQ01000301.1:1075-1618 GCA_002926195.1 Candidatus Methanomarinus sp. HR1
TAATTGGTATCAAGTAATCGTTTTGTTCGGTTTCTATTGTATCTTCGGTACATCCGCAAAGACATATGGTTATTAGCAGTAGTGCCATTACAACCGCCTTTTTTCGTCTAAGCATTCCTAATGCCATCAGAATCATTAATACGGCTGATGCTTCTACTTTTTTTGTGTTACTAGTACTCTTTATCGGTTCACCTATTTTAGCAGATAGATCCGGTCTAACCACAACTTTTACTTCTGCAATATAAATATTATTATCTTCGTTTGATTCCAATACTACATTCTCAGGGTCAGCCGTTATGGTAAATTGATGTACACCTTTTGTGGCATGCCAGTTGATTGTTGTTTTATAAATCCCGCTGGCATCCATTTGTGCATCGATCAAGGCAGTATCGGTACCATCGACATTGAACGCTATCTTAAATTCCTTTTCACATATACCACCCGGATTTCCTATTATGACCGGGATCTCAACGTCCTTCCCTTCGATCAGATCAATTTCGTCTATTATAACATCTATTGATAGATCCGGTTTTGGATCTAAGT
>MZXQ01000300.1:0-845 GCA_002926195.1 Candidatus Methanomarinus sp. HR1
ATGAAACTCTATGTACCACATCCAGGCCACTTTGAAGGCCTCCGGGAACTTTTAGCCAGACCAGAGGATATTTATTCCATCTACATGGCTGGCTCTCCTGACTATATTGGCACAGGCAGGGTCAATCTGGGTCATGCCAGTCTGGAAGAGATAGCCAGGCATACTGAATACTGTCATAATAAAGGTGTTAAACTGGAAATGGTCCTGAACAGTTCCTGTATGGGAGGCCAGCAGTTGACTTCTGAAGGATATAACCTCCTCCACTGGTATTTTTCTAAATTGCAGGATATAGGAGTGGATACTGTGGTGGTAGCAGACCCATATATAGTTGAATTAATAGCACAGGAATTCGATATTCCTGTTGTGGTCAGTGTGCTGGCTTTTGTAGATAGTCCGCAAAAGGCTGAGTTCTTTGAACAACTGGGTGCATCATCTATTGTGATTGACTCCAATGTCAACCGCCATTTCGATGTACTGGAAGCTATACGTGATGCGGTCTCATGCGAACTCAAATTACTGGTAAATGAAGGATGCCTTTACCGCTGTCCATTCAGATATTCCCATTTCAATTTTTTCTCTCATGTGAATGGTCCACCGCCCAGACCTAATGTGCCTGATGATTATTATTACTATAAATGTCTCTCACTGCGTATCAATGACCCACAGTTGATCCTGAAATCACCTTTTATAAGACCGGAGGACTTAAAAGAATACAGCCATATCACTGACGTATTCAAGATCGGGGGTCGGTCGCATTTCATCGACTGGATACTCAACTGCGTCAATGCATATACAAACCAGAGTTATGATGGCAATTTAATGGACCTGATGGACTGTCCTAAAGA
>MZXQ01000300.1:854-7101 GCA_002926195.1 Candidatus Methanomarinus sp. HR1
TTCTGTCATACCTGTGGTTACTGTAAGCGCCTTGCGGATGAGGTAATACAGGTATATAACCATAAAGGTACTCCGGATGAAACACTGGTGCAGTGGAGCGATATAACAAAAAGGATTGAAGCTTGATGACACTTGATGACCTTCTCAAAGTACGTGCCGAACTGGAAGCCGGTATCAGACAACTTATCGGCCGTGCAATAATGATAATAGAACTTGATCTTTTCGCCCTTCCTTGCGGATGTTCCGGATATACTGCAACAGTGCGAGGCCTGATGCTGGATGACCTTGAAGTGTTTGAAGATCATTTATTAAAGCTGCTGACAACTACCTCAATAGATATTCCCTCAGGTTTTGTATTTGCCAGAGTGATACCCGGTACACAGGAAATAGCAGCATTGAATGTACGCAACCTATGTCCACGTTGCTATTCTGATTTTGCAACTGCCAGTGGAAAGCGGCCCAGACCTGATATATACATTTTACAATTAGTAAAAAGAAAAAGATGACAAACAACGTTCTGACAACCGCATCTCGAATCCTTGTAGAAGGTCCTATCTGTGACCACTGCATAGGCCGTATGTTCGCAAAACTTTCCACTGGTCTGAGTAATGATCAGCGGGGGGCTGCCATAAAGTTAGCTTTAGCTCTTGAGTATGATATAAAGCGTAGTGAAACTTCGGATGATACACAATTAAAACTTTTAGCACCCAGCAGCATATATGCCAGAAAAACCCTGGGGATGAAAGATGATGACAATAAATGCTGGGTGTGTAATGGGCTTTTCCAACACATTGATACATGGGCGAAGCGTGTTATTACTGCACTGGAAGGATATGAATTCGATACATTCCTTATAGGCACCCGACCATCCGGTTTGCTTATAGAAAATGAAGAGATAGTCTGGGCCACATCAGGGACCAGGTGGGCTGAGCCCTTAAAAACCGAGATGAACCGGGAAGTAGGCAAGCGCGTGGAAGCGAGACTTAAGAAAAAGGCTGATCTGAAAAATCCCCATATTGTCGGACTAATAGATATAGCACAGGAGAAAGTTGAACTGGATGTACGTTCACTATACATCTTCGGATGGTATAAAAAAATGATACGGGGCATACCACAGACACGCTGGCCTTGCAGGGAATGCAAAGGGAGCGGGTGTGAGCATTGTAATTTTACAGGAAGTATGTATCCCGAATCAGTGGATGAACTGATACGACCTGAAGTAATAAAAATGACAGGTGCAAAAGATACGGTATTTCACGGAGCTGGCAGGGAAGATATAGATGCTCTGATGCTGGGCACAGGAAGACCTTTCATCGTAGAAGCAGTAAAACCACACAAACGTAGAATTGACCTGACCAGACTTCAGCATAAGATCAATCGTTATGCAGATGGAAAAATAGCAGTATCAGGTCTCACATTTGCCTGTCATTCTGATGTTGAACTTATTAAGCAGGCTAAGGCAGATAAAGTTTATAGTCTAAGAGTATCATTTAAAGAACAAATATCAGAAGAAAAGCTTAAATCAGCTATTGAGATATTATCACAAACACCGATCATCCAGCAGACACCGACCAGAGTAGCTCACCGTAGAGCTGATCTGAAACGAATACGAAATATTCATTACATCAAATTTGAACAATTATCTACAGATGGGATAAGTGCTGTTATTGAGTTGAAATGCGAAGGTGGATTATATGTCAAAGAACTGGTGTCAGGAGATGACGGACGTACTACACCAAGCCTTGGAGCAAGTCTCGGTGTAGAAGCGAAAGTTACAGAACTAGACGTAATAGAAATAGACGGAATATTCATTTGATCAAAGCGGAGGATTAATAGTGTCAAAATCACATGGCGAGAGAAGGAAGACCAGGTATAAATTACAAAGAAAACCGAGAGAACGAGGGCTTAGCCCGGTTTCACGTGCTATTCAGGAATTTGAGGTAGGACAGGCAGTCCATATTAAATTAGACCCCAGTGTTCATCGTGGAATGTCAAACCCAAAGTTTCATGGCAAAACGGGAAAAGTGATCGGTCAAAGAGGTAAAGCATATCTTATAGCAGTACGGGATGGGAATGCAAAAAAAACTGCTATCTTGTTCCCCCAGCATCTACGGCCTCAGATCAATGATCCTACCACCTGATTATTTAGTATCCGGAGGATAGTTTATATGATAGTAAAGGAAGTCCTGAATGAAGATCTGATTACTCTTGCTGAGATAAAAGATATTTTTCTCACAATAAAAGATCATCGAACCGAACAGGACATGGAATTAGGATATGAACTTAGACGAGCTATTAATCACGCAGATAGCTTTGCCAAGACCGATGTACAAACGTCATTAAAAATCATAGAAGAACTGCTCAAACTTGAAAAAATGAAGCCGGAAATAGCATACCGTCTTGCTGACATCATGCCATCGTCCTTTGATGAGATCCGTTCCATTTATGCAAAAGAAAGGTTTTCTCTGGATGAAAAAGAACTTACCCAGATACTTGACATTATGACAGATACACATTAGTTTACAATCAATTAGTACAATAGTCCCCTGAATGCAATAACAAAATCATCCCTTCGGTCGGTTTTTAATATATTACAAAAATAAAAGTTTATATGTCATTGATGCATAAGGAAAATAGTAAAATACTGTAATAAGGAAAATAATAAAATACTATTATTTCAATTAGATACTAATATATATTGGGTAGGGAGACAAGTGGTAGCATATGTTTTTTAAAAAAGTTCCAAAAAGAGAAGAATGGGGATGGGTCCTTGACTATCTCCCATATGGAAATCCGGAAGATACCAGACCGGTATATCAAAAAAAACCATTAATACAGGCAGTCGGTGACTCACATTTTGTTCTCATGGAACTGGTACCTAAAGGAGATATAGTCGTCCAATCCCAGGAAAAGATATATATTGGTGACGGGGACAGGGATATCATTGATCATGTAAAACGCAGGATTGCTTATAGTGAACTTACACATGGAGCCCAGATCGAACTTCCGTTTATCCTGGAAAAAATCATACTGGGCACGGAATCAAAATATGTGAATTTCTATAATGAAGCCTACCCTATAACCAACAGACTTCATTTATTAGAACTCCTACCAGGGATTGGCAAGAAACTGATGTGGGGGATTATTGATGAGCGTAAGAAAGGGAAATTCAAGGATTTTAACGACATCACAGAAAGGGTTAAAGGCCTCCATTCCCCTGAGAAATTAGTAATGAACAGGATCACAGAAGAACTCCAGGATGAGCAAATTAAATACCGCATGTTCACCACTCCCCCGAAAAGTCGTACTAAATGAAGCCAAGGTATGGCCAGCATATTCTTATAGATCAGTATGTGCTTGACAGGATTATAAGGTATGCCAGGTTAACAGATGCGGATACCGTCCTTGAGATTGGAGGAGGTACCGGTAATCTAACCCGAAAACTCTCACAGGCAGCAGGTAATGTGGTTACTGTAGAAATTGACCCTTATCTTGCAGAGGGACTTAATAAGACATCCGCTACTAATGTTACTGTGATACAGGGAGATGCATTAAAGGTCCACTTACCGTTTTTCAATAAAGTGGTATCTAATCTTCCTTATATGATATCGTCCCCGATTACTTTTGCATTATTTCACTATAACTTTGACTATGCAGTGTTGATGTACCAACTGGAATTTGCCAGGCGCTTGCTTGCAACTCCAAAAACCAGGAACTACGGACGGCTGACTGTGACTGCCCAATACCATGCCAGTATCGAAATGCTTGAAACTGTACCTCCGGATGCTTTTAAACCCAATCCTAAGGTTAATTCTGCTATTGTAAAACTCACACCACAGGATCCTCCTTATAAGATCAATGATCTGGATTTTTTTAAAGAGTTTCTTAAAGCAGTATTTAGCCAGCGAAGAAAAAAATTGAAAAATTCAATACAAGCAGCTGCACCCAGGCTTGGAATTCCACTTAGCAATATATCCTGTATAGATCCCGGATTACTTGATATGCGTCCGGAAGATCTGGCACCCGATGAACTTGCCAGGCTGGCCGAGATGATCGGGAGTGGAAAATGAGATCAATTACTTACCATAATAAAACGATCAGGCTGATCGATCATGTCTACGAACCGGCAGAAGACAGCTTTTTAATGGTCGATGCATTGCAAGCCCATATGAGTAAAGGAGACAGGATACTTGAAGTGGGTTGTGGTAGTGGGATAGTCTCAATGTTTGCAGTTGATCATGCATCATTGGTAATAGCTACTGATCTTAATCCATATGCTGTTAAATGCACCAGGCTTAATGGGATCACTGCACTTGTGAGCGACCTGTTTTTCGGTATTAGAAGTACCTTTGACCTGATAGTGTTCAATCCTCCGTATCTACCCACATCAGAAGGTGATTATTTAGGTGGATGGGATGATCTGATGCTTGATGGCGGACCTGACGGAAGAAGGGTCATTAAGCGTTTCCTTGCCGGAATTGGAGAACATCTGGCACCAGGAGGGTGTATTTTACTATTGATCTCATCCCTGACCGGTATCAAAGAAGTATGTGATATGATGAGGTATGAAGGTCTATATGTAGAGCAAGTTGCTGAATCGAAATGTTTTTTTGAACAATTGATTGTCCTGAAAGGACAGCTTCAGAGGTAAATACTTTTTACATCCAGTATGCCTTTTACATCCTTGATCTCTTTTAAGATATCATCGTCCACTTCCGAATCTATATTAAGTACCATAATGGCAGTATTCCCGGGCTTGTTAGAACCTACCTGCATTCCGGAAATATTAATATCACGTTTACCCAGTACCATACAGCAAGGACCTATGATGTTAGGATGATCCTCATGAGTTGCTATGATCATATGTCTGGATGGCATCACATCAATATTGTAATCATCAAGTTGTACGACCCTCGGATTGACACCTACCATTGTACCAGCTATAGTCTTAGTTCTTCCGTCAGTAATTATACTCATTGTGATCATGCTGGAATAACTCTCTTCTGTTTTGGATCTTGATTCCACTACTGTTATTTTTCGCTCTTTTGCGATCACAGGAGCATTGACATAGTTTACCGATGGTCCCATTACAAATTCCAGCAGACCTTTTAAGGCAGCTACTGTTACAGGTCCCGTATCCTTTTCTGCTATCTTGCCGCTATATGATATCTCGATCCGTTCATATTTATCTTCAATAAGTTGGGCTGCCAATTTTCCAATTTTCTCTGCCAGAGGTAGATACGGCTGCAGTATTTTCATGACATCTTGCTGTACATAAGGCATATTTATGGCATTCTTCACAGTTATTCCATTCTTATAATTGATTATCTGTTCTGCCACATCGACAGCTACATTTATCTGGGCTTCCTGAGTGGAAGCTCCCAGATGAGGTGTAACAATGATATTGTCTTGCTTTAATAGTGGAGAGTCATCAGGAGGTTCATTAACAAATACATCTACAGCAGCTCCTGCTACTTGTCCGCTGGAAACTGCCATAGCAAGAGCTTCTTCGTTGATAATACCGCCGCGTGCACAATTGATGAACCTGACATTGGGTTTAACAATTTTAAATTGTTCTGTATCTATCATGTCCCTGGTTTCTTTAGTGAGTGGTGTATGTACAGTGATGTAATCAGAATGCTGCAGGATATCATCGACTGATGTAAGCTTTATACCCAGATCATCAGCTCTTTGTTCGCTAATAAACGGATCGTAGACCAGGATATTCATTTCCATACCCCTGGCGCGCCTGGCAACTTCAGCACCTATTCTCCCAAGACCGATGATACCAAGGGTCTTGTTTCTAACTTCCACACCCATAAATTGTTTGCGGTCCCATTTTCCGGATTTAAGTGACTGGTTTGCTTGTGGGATATTCCTGGACAATGCCATCATCATAGCGATTGTATGCTCGGCAGCCGAGATCATATTTCCTTCCGGGGCATTGATCACTATAATACCATGCTGAGTTGCAGCTTCCACATCAATATTATCCACACCAACACCGGCTCTGCCAATGATCTTTAAGTTTTCGGCAGCTTCGATGACACCCCGTGTTACCTTGGTCTGGCTTCTGACCACTAATGCGTCATAATTTTTAATACATGCGATTAATTCCTCTGGACTCATACCTGTTTTAACATCAACTTCCGTATCCTGTTTGAGTATCCTGACACCTTCCTCTGAAAGTGAATCACTAACAAGAACCTTCATAAAATATCCTCCGAAAATTTACTCATAATTAAGT
>MZXQ01000300.1:7140-15379 GCA_002926195.1 Candidatus Methanomarinus sp. HR1
TCAATAACATATCAACCGATCGGAATCATTCATTCAAAGTTCAAAGAACCAAAAGGTACACCAATACAACCTGCTGCAGGTAAGGACATTACGGCCGAGGTTAAAGTCTTCCCCCAATATATCGAAGGCCTGGAAGATCTCGGAGATTTCTCCCATATTATGTTGTTATTTCATTTTCATTTTTCAAAGGGTTTTTCATTAAAAGTGAAGCCATATATGGATACTAATTTTCATGGCGTCTTTGCAACGCGGGCACCGAGCAGACCTAATTCCATAGGTATCTCAGTAGTGCGTCTTATTAAAATTAAGGAAAATATCCTTCATATTAAGGATGTGGATATTGTTGATGGCACTCCTCTTCTGGATATTAAGCCTTATGTACCGGAATTTGCTGCAACGGAAACAATAAAGACCGGATGGTTAAATGAGAATGTACATAAACTGGATACATCTAAAGATGATGGAAGGTTTGTTAAATAACCGGACTATATGATAACAAAAATATCTGATTCATTTTCAACATATTTACCTACCGGATGCAGGCTATGCCATAAAGGTGCCAAAATGGTACTCTTTATCACAGGGTTATGTCAGAAGGACTGCTTCTATTGTCCCGTATCCGAACAAAGACGCAATAAAGATGTAATTTTTATTAATGAGCGGCCGGTTGAGTCGGATGAAAATATATTGCAGGAAGCTCACAGCATGAATGCTCTGGGTACAGGTATTACAGGAGGTGAACCACTTTTGGTACTTCAAAGAGTATTGGACTGGATCAGACTATTAAAAAAAAATCTTGGCAGGTCGCACCATATACATATGTACACTGCTCAATCTCCTGATAAAGTGATATTGCAAGACCTTAAAAGTGCAGGACTTGATGAGATACGTTTTCATCCGCCACAACATCTCTGGGATAGAATGGCACATTCAACATTTGCCGGATCAGTTACATGGGCAAAACAACTTGGTATGAAAGTAGGATTAGAAATACCATGCATTCACAAAGCTAATTGTATTGTACCGTTTGCCCAGGAATGTAATATATTCCTCAATTTAAATGAACTGGAGTTCTCTGTAACTAATGCCACAGCATTAAAAGAAAGAGGATATTCCTTATTAGACGATGAACTTAGCAGTGCAGCAGGAAGCAGAGACATAGGATTGGATATCATGGAGCAATATCCCAATGTACAATTTAACTTTTGTTCATCAGGTTTTAAAGATACTGTTCAACTCAGAAAGCGACTGTTAAGAACTGCTGATATCACTGCACGTACCTTTGATGAGACCACACAGGATGGTACATTGTACTATGGAGTGATCACAGGAGATATAAAAGAGATAATAAGCCTGATGAGACATTTAGGTGTACCGGAGGACCTATATAGCCCCATCGGAGCAAGAGTTGAATTGGGCTGGTGGGTACTTGAGGATATTGCAAAAAAGGTTATAGACAGGTTTGAATCCTATTATGAGGAATGTTATCCGACATATGGAAAGATGGTTGTTGAAAGAGTACCTTTAACTATAGATTCCATGAATATAAAGTAAGTATTTATTTAATTATAGGAGAACATATTAAGACTCAAATCAATTAAACATTAACCGGTGATAATACTGAACCAAAACCAGAATGAATTCAAGGAAAGACTGATCAAATACTTGCGTCGTGATGAGACAAATATAAGAAAAACGGTTCTGAGGATGTTCCTTCTTGGAAAAACATATACTACTAATGATATTTATAAAAATCTTGTGAAGGAAGGATTTGATGTGAACTATCGCGGTGTTTCAGCCATGGTAGGACTAATGAATACACGACTTGGTATTCTTCGCATCGATGTTACCAGGGAACATAACCTTTATTCCTTAAAAGAAGCTTTTTTTGATATTGTCAGAACCGTACTGGACAATTTCAAGAAATAATATAATAACACAATTAATTATCAACAATAAGGAAGGTATTATGCTTCGTGTTGGAATCGTAGGCTGTGGAGCCATTGGTTCTGCTATTTGCCATGCACTGGATACGCAGATCGAAGGAGCACAATTAGTTGCTATTCATGAGCACCATATTGAATTAGTGGAATCACTTATTACCACCCTTCGCTGCAAACCGAAAGTGATGAAGATCCGTCAGATGGTACAAAAAGTAGACCTGATAGTAGAGGCAGCTTCACCTAACGTTGTTGCTCCAACGGCACTACTTGCTCTTGAGAACGGATGTAGTGTGATGATAATGAGTGTAGGTGCCCTGGTAGATAACCAATTATTACATAAACTTGTTACCCTGGCAAAGGAGCATAACTGTAAGATATATATCCCATCCGGTGCCGTAACTGGTATCGATGGTATTAAATCAGCATCAATTGCAGGTATTAAATCTGTAACCCTGATCACTACCAAACCACCCCAGGCCCTTACCGGAGCACCTTATGTGGTGGATAATAATATTGATCTGAACGGGTTCAAAGAACCTGCTGTAATATTTGAAGGTACTGCCAGTGAAGCTGTGAAGGCTTTTCCTGCCAATGTTAATGTTGCACTTAGTATCAGCCTGGCAGGAATAGGTACCAAAAAGACCAGAGTAAATATAGTAGTAGACCCGAATTCTGATAAGAATAGACATAAGATCGAGGTAATAGGAGATTTTGGTAAATTCACCTCCTGTGTAGAAAATATACCTTCTCCTGATAATCCTCATACCAGTTATCTTGCAGCATTATCTGCAATAGCTACTCTTAAGAAGATCGCCAGTCCACTACAAATCGGAACATAGGAGAACAAAATCATTATTTCTATTAACAATCTTTCAAAGACCTTTGGGAATAATAATGTCCTTGATAATATCAATCTTGATATAAAGACTGGTGAATTCCTGACCATTTTCGGGCCCAACGGAGCTGGTAAGACCACTCTTATCAAAATCATTTCCACTTTGATCAGTCCCACATCAGGTACAGTTGTGATCAAAGGTCATAATGTAAAAGAATCTCCATGTGAAGTGAGAAGGGTTACCGGTGTAATATCACATGAGACATATCTATACCAGGACCTTACAGCCAGAGAGAACTTGCTGTTCTTTGGCAGGATGTATGGTATGTCCAAAGATAGAATAGAACAAAGAATAAATGAACTGATTGAATTGATAGGTTTACAATACAGGCTGGATGACAGGGTAAGTACTTTCAGCAGGGGTATGAAACAGCGTTTAAGTATTGCCCGTGCTGTATTGCATGATCCTGAACTACTTTTACTGGATGAACCGTATACAGGATTAGATCAGCATGCTTCTGCAGTATTTGATAAATTACTATTTGATCTGAATATATCAGATAAGACACAGATCATGATCTCCCATGACATTGAAAGAGGGACTGCACTTGCGCATAGGGTTATTATACTATATAGGGGTGGGATTGTATATGAGACCTCTACGGATGAAATAGAGGATATTAACCAGTTCCGCAAGAAATACGAACACTATGTCAGTGAGGTGTGAGAGTTGAAGGAGTTCTGGTATCTGGCCTTAAAAGACCTGCTTATTGAGTTTCGGACTAAGCAGATGTTGAACAGCATGGTGATATTTTCATTACTTATTATAGTGATATTCAACTATTCCTTTTCAAATATGCTTTATAAGGTCGAAATATATGATATTGCACCAGGTATTTTATGGATCGCTTTTACTTTTGCAGGTATGTTGGGTTTATCAAGATCATTTGCCAGTGAAAAAGAAGACGGATGTCTTGATGGCTTGAAATTATGTCCTGTAGACCCATCAGCTATTTATCTGGGCAAGGTTTCATCCAACCTGGTGATAATGTTCATTATAGAGGCCATTATCATACCTTTATTTATTGTCCTGTTCAATTTTAAGAATATTACAGGATTGAGTGGACTGGTGGTTATTGTTCTTCTGGGAACAGTGGGGTTTATCGTAGTTGGAACATTGTTTTCTGCACTGACAGTAAATATGAGGACGCGAGAGATCCTCTTACCTGTGATTTTGTTTCCTATTATTATTCCGCTGATAATGTCAGCTGTAATGGGTACCAGGAAAGTACTCATGGATGGAAGTATTATGAGTGCTGTTAATGAGATAAGGATACTGGTTGTGTATGATATTGTTTTCCTTATTGCTTCATTGTTAGTGTTTGAATATATTATTGAAGATTAGAAAAAGCAAAAGGAGAATGCTCACTTCTTCACATTTTCTAATCCTCCATTCCTCCGGAATCTCGGTCAATAAAATCCGAGCGCTAGCGAGGATTTTGTTTTCTGATCTTCATACACAACCCAACCAGGGTGTTGTACATTCTAATCAAATATACTATTTCTGGACGGCTTTTGCTGAACGTTTAAAACGTCTGCGTTTTGTACCTTTTGAATTGTATCGCTGAGCCGGACCAGGGCGGTTGTGAGATAAATTACTTTTTTCCACTAATCTTANNAAATAATTATAATATTGATCTGATTGATTTAGATAGTATCTGGTAGGCTTATAATTAACGGTGTGTTACTCTTTTATTTCCACTAATTTCAATGAATAATTTTTAGCACATTTTCCTGTTGGTTTATCGGATATGTTTGAAATCGTATATTTTTTTTTCGGAACAGGGCCAGGATTGTCACAAAACTTAATCATTTCACATTCAGTTTCATTGCAGTGGATCGGTTTATAAACGATGTTCGAACCACTAATTGCCATTCTGCTTTCTACCATTATTGTCCAGGGTGCTTCGATAACATCCACTGCCTGAACTCCTCCTTCATGAATAGAACAATCCATAGGAGAGGTATTTCTTACACTTACAATC
Source organism: Candidatus Methanomarinus sp. HR1 (assembly GCA_002926195.1). GTDB lineage: Archaea > Halobacteriota > Methanosarcinia > Methanosarcinales > Methanocomedenaceae > Methanomarinus. The sequence goes on from MZXQ01000300.1 coordinate 11,964, forward strand.
TTATACCTGGCTCCTTTGTTTAAGTTAAAACAGGAATTCTTGAACCTGCATCCATTACAATCAGGGATCTTCCCCTTAAAAATAAACTCTAAACCTGGCTTTGCCATTTTTATACCTATGAGTGTTACAATAGTATCTTCATTCATTATGTTTTCTCCTGATCCTAAGTAATTATCAATCTGTTATCTATTATTAATTTTTTTATAGTATATCAAGTAACTTGATATATCAAAAATGTTTCACATTTTCTAATCTTCAGCTCCTTGGGAGCTTCAGTCAATAACTTGTGTGATCCTGGCAAGTTTTATAGCTGCCTCTTTCGTCAATCCTGTTCCCAAAATGGTATATCGCTCAGGACGTATAGTATGTGCAGCCACCAGAGCTTTTATTATATATTCAGGCTCTATTCCTAGCTCTTCTGCATTAACAGGTGCACCGATGGTCTCAAGACTCTGGCGTATCTTCTGCCAGTTCCCGCCATGTAGATACATCATCATTATCGAACCTACTCCACACTGTTCTCCATGTAGGGCTGGTTTCGGGGCGATAGTGTTCAATGCATGATTGAACTTATGTTCAGAACCACTGGCGGGTTGTGATGACCCGGCAATACTCATAGCAACACCACTGGCAACCAGTGCCTTAACCACCATCCTGGCAGATTCGGTATTACCAGGTTTGATAGATTGAGCTGAATTCATTAATATCTTTGCAGTCATCATGGAAAGATGGGATGCATATTCACTGAACTTTGCATTCTTAAGACGGTGCGCCAGTTCCCAATCCCGGACTGCAGTACATTTTGATATAATGTCCCCACATCCTGATGCCAGCAGTTTATGGGGGGCCTGGGATATGATCATCGTATCTGCCACAACTGCCACAGGAGGTTCAGCTTCTATGGAAGCAGATATGGAATTTTTAGTAATTGATGCCCGGGATGATACTATACCATCATGTGAGGCAGCAGTAGGTACACTTATAAAACTACTTTTTATTCGTTGAGATGCCAGTTTTGCAATATCTATGGTTTTACCTCCGCCCACACCTAATAAAAAGACACGCTTTTTTGGGTCAATTTCCTTTATAAGTTGCTCTACTTTTTCCACTTCACTTAATTGTGATACCGACAGTATGCATTGTAGTGGGTCCGCTGACGACTAAAGCGTTCCCATTAAGTTTAAGTGCGTTGCATACATTACCGATATCATTGATAACATCATTGCCTACAACTACGATCCTGGGTGTCAGCATCCATCTGGATTTAAAATTATCCGTATCATTCATGTGAAACATACCATATAATATCGTAAAAGGTTATAAACTATGGGGATTTCTGAAGCATTACAAGATTTTATTTATACATATTATATTAATCCCATCAAATATGATCTGGGTTATAACCCCGTAAACACAATAACATGGGCAATAATACTCGGTTTTGTTATCTTTGTTATATTTAAAATATTAAATAAACTTGAGATCAGAGCTGATTGGGAATTTACCAAAGCTATTTTACCGTATATTGTAGTAGGCTCTACGTTAAGGGTTATGGAAGATGCTGAATTATTCAAACCACCTTTGACGTATGTGTTCACTACTCCTCCCATCTATGTATTAATGTTTATCGTAACGATCCTGCTGTTAATAATTTCTATCAGACTGCACAAATCCGGATACATTGAAAACTGGAAGAGGAGTTTCGCTATTGCAGGTATTGTATGGTCACTGATCAATCTCGGGGTTCTGTTGCTGTCAGGAAGTTTGGTTAATCCTGGTATTTTGATCATTGTATTCCTGCTCGGAACCGGAATTACCTTGATATTTTATTTTGTTTTTAAAAAGATCGGATATACACTATTCAACAACCAGGTTAATATTACTATTCTATGGGCTCATTTGCTGGATGCTTCATCTACTTTTATAGGTGTGGACTTTATGGATTATCATGAAAAACATGTAGTACCAACTTTACTTATTGATCTTGCCGGAACTGCCAGTATCATGATCCCATTAAAAATAATTATATTCATACCTGTGATATATGTTCTTGATACACAGTTTGAAAAAGATGATGAATCAGAAAAACTTAAAGACCTGGTAAAATTGGTAATCATAATACTTGGTCTGGCACCAGCCACAAGAAATACGCTTAGCATGGTATTTGGAGTATGATTAACAACCGTCTGACTTATTTAATATCGATTAAATATTATTTTATTTTCAATACATGTCTGTTTGCACTTGCTATCGCAGCCGGATACATAGCCGCATATAGCAACCCTGGAATGGTTGAAGGTATAATAGCCAATTTTGAAGAATCTTACGGCTGGCTCGCTCATGAATCTCATATAAAGATCATGCTGTTCATTTTTTTTAATAATACCATAGCCAGTTTCCTTTCCATGATAATGGGGATATTCTTCGGGATATGGCCGATCTTTTTTATCCTTTTTAATGGAGTACTTATAGGTGCGATCTGCTTTGAGATTATTGATCAGTTAGGTGTAGCAACCGTATTATTCGCACTGATACCGCATGGGATCATTGAAATACCTATGATATTGCTCAGTGCAAGTATCGGGCTAAGATTAGGTACACTTCTGGCTCAAAAAATACTTAAGAAAATAGAAATAAACATTAAGGAAGAAGTTATTAGTGCACTGATTTTCTTTGTTTCCATAATAGTACCATTATTATTCGTTGCAGCATTCATTGAAACCTATATCACATCATTTATCTTCCATTTTATGACATCCACTTAAATGCCCTTATAGAACGGTTCACGCTTTTCTACTGCTTTATAGAATAATTCCTTCAATTCACCGGTACTGGCTTGATGTATATCAACAAGATTATCATCTCTTAATAGACATGGTTTCAATTTACCGTCAGCCGTTACTCTGAGGCGGTTGCAGTTAGCACAGAATTTTGAATTGTCAATAGGTCTTACCACTTCCACTTCCACACCGTCTATCTGATATTTTTTTCTGCGGTGCAATTTACGCTCAACAACTGAAGATGCCCGGGATTGTAATTGATTTTCAATAGCATCCATATCAACTTTCTGCCATTTATAGCCGAAATCCATTGGTTCGATCACCTGGAGTATCACGTTCCCATTATATCGTTTTATATAATTGATCATATTATCCATTTCATCTGATCTCGAACCATTTAGCATTACCATATTCAATTTAACAGGTGTCAGTCCGGCATTTACGGCTGCATCGATACCATCCAGTACTTTTTGGTGTATATTCTCGCTGCAACCACATATTCCTGCATAGACCTCAGAGTCAAGTGTATCCAGACTTATATTCACTCTATCCAGTCCGGCTGTCTTAAGTCCGGCAGCCCTTTCGTATAACAGTACACCATTAGTAGTAGCAGAAACATTTTGAAGTGAAGGAAGA
>MZXQ01000300.1:15432-19091 GCA_002926195.1 Candidatus Methanomarinus sp. HR1
CTTATTTCATTCTCATACCCGTTTTGCCCTTCATTGTGACAGTAGAAGCAGTTAAGATTGCACCTGCTTGTTATAGAGATACGCAGGCTGGATATCTTGCGGCCGTAGGGGTCAATGAGCATATTCGATTCCATATCGAATGGTAGATTGAAAACGGTTATATTAAATGTATTGATTTAATGATTTGGCTTACCGTCGTATAATTATTGCACTACCGCATTTTAAAAAAATAGCTGATGTGTTGCGAAAAGGTGTAGGGAAGAATGTAGGGAAATCTATACAGTCACTGGCCACCATTATAGGGAGATCATCTATACGTTTGGGATTATCTTGATATACACCATCACTCATTTTTTTCTCCTCACAAGTTTAACATTATTGATCAATCAAATTTAAGATATGTATAATCATTGATCTGCTTTGTTATATCATTTACTATATTATTTGCCATCTGCGGACTTATCACATGATCTTCTACTGATTCATGGATCATTGAGCGGATATTATTTATCAGACTTTGCTTATTGAACTCCAGCATATCAAGCACTGAACTTACACTATCTCCTTTAATGATCTTCTTTATTTCCCAGGTGTTCTTTGCTGTTACAACAATATGTGCCTCATGAACGGCCCCAAACAGGTTATGCAGATCACCTATGGCATCCTGGTATGCTCCCANNTCGATCTCTCCGTCCGAATCACATGTCATATCCAGTATGGTACTGAAACATTGTGGTTTTTCATCCAGCCGTTGAATAGGCATGATAGGGAATAACTGGTCAACAGCCCAGAAATCAGGCATTGACTGGAACAGGGAGAAATTACCAATATATCTTTTTGACATCAACTTATTTATCTGGTCGAATTCTTCAGAATAATCCTTAGTTTGGTGAATAATTTCGAATATTTTTAGGGAGATCTTATAAAATAAGGCTTCTCCTTTAGCTTTATCTTCCAGACTGAGCTGACCCAGATTAAACAGACTAATAAGTTCATCTTTATATTCCAGGCTGTCGTGATACGATTCCCGGTAATTATTAATATTTATATCCATAAAGCATCTGTGGAATTTGTTGATGATAGGAGTGTCATTCTTATTATATCTGATATTATTGCTATGTACAGCGGATATCTCAGATACCAGGTGCGTGACAAGCAAGGAATGAAATACTGCAATAGCCCTCCCACTCTCTGATACAATGGTCGGATGTTCGATCCCTTCTTGTTCGCAAATTTCTTTTACCATGAATACCACATTATTGGTATATTCCTGCATGGAATAATTGGTACTGGAGTCAGCAGATGTCTTGCTCCCCTCATAATCAATACCAAGACCGCCTCCAATATTGAAATACTCAAGATCAGTTGCTATTTGTTTGACTTTTGCATATATCCTGGAAGCTTCTTTGACAGCATCCTGTATCCTTCTGATCTGTGTTATCTGCGAACCGATATGGAAGTGCAGCATCTTCAGATCGCATAGCATATTGTGAGTGGATAATATATCAATAACGCTAAGTAGTTCTTCTGTCGTCAGTCCGAACTTAGCAGATTCACCACCGGAGTCGACCCATTTTCCGCTGCCTTTTGAATATAATCGCAACCTAATACCAAGCTTTGGGTTTACTGATAGTTCTTTTGAATACTTTATAATATCATGGATCTCATCTATCCGGTCGATTACCAGGATAATATTTTTCCTTATAAGAGAAAACGCAAGTGCGGTCTTGATATAATGTCTATCTTTATAGCCATTACAGATAATCAATGCTTCAGGATCAAGATTAAAGAACAGACTTTCAATAAATTCGGGTTTACTTCCGGCTTCAAGTCCGTAGTGATATTTCTTTCCTGCCCTGATGATCTCTTCTACCACATCCTTACGCTGGTTAACCTTTAATGGAAATACGCCTTTATAGGTCCCATTATATGCAAATTCGTTAATTGATCTGGTAAAGGATTCATATAATTCATGTATCCTGCTCTCAAGTATTTGTGGAAACCGTAAGAGTACAGGTGTATTGATATTCCTGGTTTTAAGATACTCGATCACCTGTAGTATCTCAATTTCATTTTCACTATTATCAGGTATTACTACCAGGTTGCCGTTAGTGTTTATATTAAAGTATCCGTCTCCCCAACTATCTACCCTATAGAGTTCTTTTGAGTCCTTGATTTTCCATATGTCAATATTGTTGAATTCATTCTTTTTTTTCATTAAATAGTAATATTTAGTATATCTATTATAAAACCAATACTTTTAATACTAATAATTATATTACAGTCGTAGATACAAATAGTGGTATCCAACATTTCTCTTTGATTTATGAATATGAAAAACTTAATAACATGTAGTAAGGATGAATTATTCGAAATATTATGTGGATCTGATCTTCATATATACAGAATACTAAAAAAAAATACTAAATTACATGATGTCAGGTCTCAATTACTTCTTTATTTAAATAACATAGATAAGCACCTGTTTAATATTTATTCAGATAAGCAATTTGAAGATTTGAACATTCTTGAGAAAAAGAATGCAAGGGATTGCATAAGAGTTCTTAAAAGCACAATCAGATCTGAAAATGAGAAAGAAACCCAATTCTCTGCCTTAAAAGCCCTGTCCGGGATGGTTATAAAGAACAAAGTACCTTCGAACATCTCAAAAGGTTTTCTTTGTGAATTTATCTTTTTATTCAGAGGGATAAATGGAAGATCCGGATTATACAGTAAAAAGGAAACGCCGCAATTTCTAGCACTTGAGGGAAGGGAAGCTGCTCTAGAGCGTACTAAGTTTCTTGATGAATATGCGCAGAGAATGAAAANNTGAAAGAAAAAATCCTTCAATATTTTAATGCGCATGAGGAGGACTGGACAGATTATAACTGGCATTTAAAGCATATCATTTCAGATATGGATATATTAAAGAGCATTATCAAACTGGATGAAAATGAATTAATGGGTCTGGAAATGGCTAAAGAAAATGATATTATTTTTCAGATAACACCCTATTACCTTTCATTATTTGACAGGAAAAACAATAAACAATACGATCACTCAATAAGAGCCCAGGTCCTGCCCAGTATCAATTATTGCAGTAACTATAAAGAAAGTATTAATAAAGGTCTCAGTCTGGATTTTATGGAAGAAGAATCCACCAGTCCCATAAAAGGAATTACCAGAAGATATCCCAACATTCTTATTATTAAACCATATGATTCATGTCCCCAGATCTGTGTGTACTGCCAGAGGAACTGGGAGATCAAAGGCATTAAAAAAACCGATATCAACAAACAGGAGATTATGGATTCAATTAACTGGGTAGCAGATAATCCGTATATCAGTGAAGTTCTGGTAACCGGAGGTGATCCTTTGACAATGAATGATCGTTATCTTGACTTGATACTGGAAAAGCTCTCAGATATCGAACATGTGGAACGGATCAGAATAGGGACAAGAACCCTGGTAACTTTGCCGTTTCGGTTTACTGATAATTTAGTAGATATTTTTAGTAAATATCATAAGCTTGGAGTAAGGGAGTTATGTATAATCACTCATTTCCAGCATTCAACTGAGCTTACTCCGGATGTACTGGATGCTGTTTTAAAGATCAAGCAAAAAGGGATGAATATTTACAACCAGCAGGTTTTCACCTA
>MZXQ01000300.1:19170-19610 GCA_002926195.1 Candidatus Methanomarinus sp. HR1
AGAACAGATGAACCTGTATTCAATGTCCCGAGACTTGGAAAATCGCATCTACGTTCATGGCAGAACCATGAAGTGATTATGATACTACCTGATGGGAGACGTGTATATCGTTTTTATCCATGGGAATATAAGTTCGAACTGGTTGAACCATATAATTATGCAGATGTATCAATATATGATTATATAGAGAGGCTGTATCTGGACGGAGAAGATATTGATGATTATAGTTCTATATGGTACTATTTTTAAATGACAACATTAACCAGCTCAAATTTCTGCACATCGAACAGCCCCATATCAGTTAACCGCAGCTCTGGTATCACAGGCAGTGCAATGAAAGAATGAGTTATAAAAGGTGCCGGTAGTGTACATCCCATATCGTTAATAATTCCATGTAGTTTTTCGAGCTTCTTAGCTACGTCCTCAACCGGCGCTACACT
>MZXQ01000300.1:19707-21136 GCA_002926195.1 Candidatus Methanomarinus sp. HR1
TTAAATCCCTGTACAAGACCAGGCCCGATATTGCCGTTTAATCCATGACGCTCTATTACCGCAGTACATAAGATATCACTATCAACATCAGGCAGTATTACACCGTCCCGGTTGGTTTTGATTTGTTTAGTAATCTTTTGAGTAAATATCATATCAGGAAAAACCTTAATAATATTGACAGTAACATCTGCATTGGGTTTATTAATTATTCTTAAGTCCTGAGCTGTTATCTGCTTATATTTGATGGTATTAAACACATAGTCAGGATAAGTAAATCCAGGTATTTGCGCATCAACAGGAGCACCGCCTGATAACACCGAATTAATCGCAAAACCTTTAAGATCATTTAAGACCACCAGATCGGCTTTTCGCCCTATGCTGATCGACCCTACCAGATGATCCACGTGATAATGCCTGGCAGTGTTCAATGTACACATAGATACTGCAGTTAACGGGTCTACTCCAAGGGCTATGGCTTTTTTTACAATTAAGTTCATATACCCATAAATCAGGTCTTCCGGATGCTTATCATCAGTAACAAAGCATACATTCTCCAATGATATACCTTCCCTGACCAGACGTGGTAAAAAACTATCCAGTGACCTGGCTGCCGAACCTTCCCTTAACATCAACATCATACCAAGACGCAGTTTTTCGCGTGCTTCTTCATATTCAATGGATTCATGGTCAGAGGATGCACCTGCACACATATATCCCCACAGTTCGCTGCCAGTAAGTCCAGGACAGTGACCGTCCACTTTTAGTCTGCGGTTTAGTGCTGATGTGATCTTAGCAAGATTTTTTTCATCCCCGCTAAGCACACCGGGAAAGTCCATCATCTCACCAAGTCCCACTACTATCTCATTGTCCAGTAGTGACTCTATCCCGGTTTGGTCCAGTAAGGCACCTGAAGTTTCAAAGGTTGTGGCGGGAACGCATGAGGATATAGTAGCAAATATATTCAGAGGTATATTCTTTGCTTCTTCAAATACCAGTTCGATCCCCTGTTTGCCCAGTACATTAGCAATCTCATGAGGATCGATTATGATACTGGTTGTACCGTGACATAATGCTTTTGTACAAAATTGGGTCAGGGTCACCATACTTGACTCGAAATGGACATGCCCGTCGATAAGACCCGGAGATACGTATCTGTTGTTTATATCAATAATATGGGTGCTACTGTCCTTTAAGTCTGAGACATCACCTATACCTGTAATAATTCCGGATGTTATTGCAATATCACCGTGTATTATTTCTTTAGTATTTACGTTTAGAATTCTACAACGTTCCAGTATAGTATCTGCCTTAATTTGCCCTGTACCTGCAAAGATCCTTTCTTTGAGATTCATGGGTAAGGTTATTGGAATAAAGTGTATAAAATGTTTCTTTTTGTTCTAAAAAATTGCCTCTTGAGAAATCTGTGTTA
>MZXQ01000299.1:0-4627 GCA_002926195.1 Candidatus Methanomarinus sp. HR1
TTAACCCTTTATCTCCTTATGTGATCACAAATGAAATTTTTTCCAATTTATCCCATGTGCAAATTTATATATACTATGAACGAGTAATTGTATGATAATGATAATAATGATGATGAGATTTGTCACAGATAAATTCTCCAGAATCAAAAGAAGGTGAAAAAAGTGAAAATAATGCATATCCATTCTGAACTTCCGGATGAAGACATAATAAAATTAAAGGAAAAAACCGGTGAATCTTCGACGAAAGATGCGATTTTAACAGCAATATATTATTATCTCGGAAATGCAAAAGTAAATTGATTTTAAAAGTACAAAGGTGTTTAATATGAAATCTACATTTAAATATATGACAGCCGCCCCAAAAGAAGTTATAGGACAGTATGAGATGGACTTCATGATGGAAATCTCATTTAGTATTGATAAATCCGGAGATGTTAACCTCTGTTTCGGAGATTCTGTAAAGATCGATGATCCACATCAACTTCAAGAGATGACAGAATATGCTTACCCGAATAATGCTGAAATAATGCATAGTAAACACGGACTATGGCTTTCAATGTTCACCAGACACATGGATGATTTCTCAGTCATGGAAGTCGAAATGGATGAAGAATAAAACGCATGTATATAAAGGAGCTATTGAAATACTTGAAAGTAATAATGTTAGCTATGATATCCAGGTCATATCAGCACACCGGAATCCCGAAGAACTTGATAAATATTTAAAGGACTCCGATGCTAAAATTTTTATTGCCATAGCAGGTCTATCCGCCGCCTTATCAGGTGTGATCGCTTCAAAAACAGACAAAGCAGTCTTAGGCGTACCGGTTAGCAGCAAACTGGGTGGACTTGATGCACTACTATCTACAGTCCAGATGCCAAAAGGTGTACCTGTTGCCAGTGTAGGAATTGATAATTCCACAAATGCAGCGCTGATGGCAGTCAGGATACTTAATCTTTCGCGTAATAAATGAATTATAAGACGAAACTTGTGATTTAGTATATCAAATCGCTGGCGAGAATTGTGTTTTTATATAATCAATAACCGCACCGGATACGTCTGTTGTAGATTTAGAACCCCCAAGGTCAATAGTCTTAATACCACTTTCAAGCACATGATCCACAGCTTCCTGTACCAGATCAGCCTTGTTAAATTCCTGCACCCAGGTAAGTAATAATTTTGCACTTAGAATAGCAGCTATTGGATTGGCAATACCTTTTCCTGCAATATCAGGCGCAGAACCGTGAACAGGTTCAAACAGAGCATGATCCTCTCCAATATTACTGCTCGGGCATAGACCAAGACTGCCCACAAGTGCAGCAGACATATCACTGAGAATATCGCCGAATAGATTGGACATTACCAGCACATCATATTTCTCAGGATTACGTATAAGATTATAAGCCATAGTATCTACTAACATTTCATTATATTGAACATTATTCTGTTTAGCAATATCCACACATATATCACTAAAGAATCTACATGATTTGATCACATTTGCCTTATGGACAATAGTCAGTCTGTTCTTTCGCTCTTTTGCTAATTTGCATGCCATTTTAGCAATACGGATAGTACCTTTTTTTGTCACCAGCTTTGTCGTGCAGGCCCTGTCCTCGTAAAACTCTTCTATACCGGCATATAATCCTTCGGTATTCTCACGTACAATAAGAAAATCGAACTGGTGTCCCGGGCCTGGCTTATACGGTGAATCAATTGTGATATTCAGTGACCTGAAAGGCCTGATATTAGCATAAAGTTCAAGTTCCTGCCTGATACGTACCAGAATACTCTTATAATCAGGATCATTGGGTGTAGTAATAGCTCCAAAGAGAATACAGTCACAGCTACGCATAATATCCAGGTCATGTTCGTCCATTGCCTGCCCTGTACGCTTCCATTTACCATATCCTACCTCGACAGGTACACTTTCAAAATCCAGCCCCACAGCATGAAGCACATCCACTGCTGCAGGTATTACTTCCTTACCAATGCCATCGCCCTCGACCACTGCTATTTTTATCTTATTCATTCTTCTTCACCTTTTTCATCTTTTTCACCATTTCCGCTTGTTAACCTGGTTACAAGAAGTCTTATGCCGTCAACGATCTCATATTCCGAAACTCCCCAATGAACAACAATGCCCTCATGCCCGTTCAGATTGATAAGACCTGATCGTTCTTTTTGGCAGCATCTGGTGATAAAGGGTTTTGATGGCTTAATTATTGTAGTCTTAAGAGGGCACATATTAATATGCCTGAAAGTATATTCAGGGAACCTTAGCTTAAAGATCTCTTTAGAGATATCACAGCCTACTAATAATGAATTATCCTTAATATCATAATCAGTATCAAGATATTTTCCTTTCAATCCTGATGAATAACATGGAAATACCGTATCATCACCTTCAAATTGTTTAATATCGATGTAGGTGTGTTCGAACCTGATATTTAATTCACCAAGTAAACCACTTTCAACCAGTCGATGAATAGCAAAGGACAGCCAGGGCGGGTCAGGCGGGATAACATCAATGACCTGGATATCAATAATATTGCTCAGGTCAGGTTTATGGACGAACGTTAAGTGTTTATCCTTGCCTTCGAATATCACAGTATTTACAGGACCACCGATCTTCTTAAGAGCCAGCTCGATTAATTTAGTCCTGTCATGAGCATCCATTTCCAATTCATAAAGTATTATCTCATCTTCCCTGGCTATCATCTCAAAAGAGGTAACCCTGGTAAGCAGGGAATTTGCAGCTTCACTTATTACCCTGAGTACCTTATAATTCTCATTTCCAAGACATACGATCAAGTATTTAGTTGAAAAGTATATAGGTTCTTCAGTCAACGGTTTTAAAGTAGGATCATTTTGAGTAACTCCTACTTCTTTATAGTCATCAGGAAATATCATCATATAGAAGGCCCTATATCAGTTTGTATTCAGCTTTTTTCGGTGGGCTACCAGACCGCCATCAGTAAGTATCTCAAGTAAAAAACCAGGCAGCTTTGTCCCGGGATAATCCTTATCGCCACACCGGACCTTACCCTGCTGCAGATCAATATTGCACACATCACCCTGGGCGCATTCAATATCCGCTTCAATGATAGGAAGACCTACATTAATAGCGTTCCTGAAAAATATCCTTGCAAACGACCTGGCCACAACACAGGATATACCTGCATGTTTCAGTGCCAATGGTGCCTGTTCACGTGACGAACCGCATCCGAAATTCTCACCTGCTACTATAATATCGCCCTGACGGACATTACTGGAAAAGTCAGGGTCGATACCTTCCATAGCATGAGCGGCAAATACCTTCATATCAGTGGTTCTTAAATATTTTCCGGGAATGATCACATCCGTATCTATGTGGTCACCGAACTTCCATACTCTGCCCCGTATTATTTGGTCCATTGATCATTCACCTGTTATCCGGACAATTACTTTCCGGCTGCGAGACCGATTATCCAGATCCAAAAAAACGATCTGCTGCCAGGTACCAAGCATGAGTGATCCGTCATTAAAAGGTACGACCAGGCTGGGTCCCAGCATTGAAGCCCTGACATGGGAATGACCATTTCCATCTCCCCACATACGGTTATGTGCATATTCCAGCTCCCTGGGTATCAGCCTGTTAAGTGCATCCTGCATGTCCTTTACCAGACCGGGTTCATATTCAATAGTCGTAAGTGCGCCAGTAGACCCGGGTACAAAGACCAGGACCGAACCTTGAGTAAGACCTGACTCCTTGAGTTTTTGATCAACCCGGGACGTAATGTCTATGATATCTGTGTCACCTTTGGTGTTGAAAGTTAAATATTCTGTTATGATGGTCATATGGATTCCTCTTTGATGTTAGAATGTATTGATCCTGTATTTTTAGATATTTATTTTAAGTTATATAATATTCTACTTTAAGTTGATCGATACATTTTATTATTTTTAAGAAGAATGGTGAAAGAATTAATATGTGATCTATATTGAAATAAGGGCTAGTTTTGGAGTGATCTTAAATTTATTTAAGCCAAAAAAAATATAGAGTATTAAGATACTCATTAAACTTATCATTATGTTACAGATTTTATTAAATAACTAATTTTGCATCTTTAATATTAATACCAATGCACCCATTCAATGCCCCGGACAGAGCGAATCAACCTCCGGGGTTGTTGACTTTAAGATTATCCTAAAATAAAATAAAGAGCCAGATGATCTGGCTACCTTTTTTTCCAGTATACCAGATATAATTTGATACACTTAAAAATGCTTCAGACTTTNNATTCTACGAATCTTCTAATCTTTGGCTCTTTTAAGAGCCTCGGTCAAAAAACCCGAGCGTTAGCGAGGATTTTTTTCTATATCTTATCCAGGTTTTAACCAGGGCATCATTGCACGAAGTTCTCTCCCGACTACCTCTATTTCGTGTTCATGCTCCCTGCGTTCCATGGCCTTTAATACAGGACTGTTAACCTTGCCCTCAAGCACGAATTCCTTAGCAAATTCACCACTCTGTATCCGGTCAAGTGCCTCCTTCATCGCAGCCCTCGACTGTTCATTAATGATCTTCGGACCTACTGTCATCCCTCCATATTCCGCAGTATTGGATACAGACTGCCACATATT
>MZXQ01000299.1:4682-9218 GCA_002926195.1 Candidatus Methanomarinus sp. HR1
GCCTCGACAAGAGTCTCAAATGAAGCCTTGATCATACTGACCACACCACCGCACAGGTCAGTCTGCTCACCGAACAGGTCTGTCTCGGTCTCTTCTAAGAATGTCGTCTCTATCACACCGGCCCTGGTACATCCTATTCCCCTGGCATAAGCCATTCCTATCTCTCTGGCGTTCCCGGTAGCGTCCTGGTGAACTCCAAGTAGACCAGGTACTCCGTTTCCTTCCTGGTAAGTACGTCTGACCAGATGGCCGGGACTCTTTGGAGCTACCATGAACACATCCACATCTTCAGGTGGAGTGATCTGGTTGAAATGTATATTAAATCCATGTGAAAATGATAAGGCATTTCCTGATTTAAGGTTCGGAGCTATCTCGTTGTAGTATATACTTGATGCTATCTCATCAGGAACCAGCATCTGGATAATATCTCCCTCCTCTGCTGCCTGCGCCACAGTCTTGACAACAAGACCATCTGACTGAGCCTGTTTCCACGAAGTACTTTCTTTTCTTAATCCTACTACTACATTCAGTCCCGAATCATGAAGATTCTGGGCCTGAGCATGTCCCTGACTGCCGTATCCGATGACCGCTATGGTCTTATCCTTAAGGACACCGAGATCAGCGTCCGAATCATAATATATTTTTACCATTGTAATAACACTCCTATAAGATTTCTACTTNNATTGATCTTAACAACTTTTTCACCACGGTTCATGGCGATCTTACCTGTACGGACAATTTCGATGATCCCGTAATTGTGTAATAGTTTCTCAATAGCATTGATCTTATCCCCTGTCCCTGTAACTGCAACAACAACAGTCTTCAATCCGACATCCACTATCTGGGCCCGAAACACATCTACAATAGCCATGATCTCAGAGCGGGATCCTTTATCGACATTAACCTTAAATAGAGCCAGTTCCCGCTCAAAACTCTCATCAGGATTAAGGTCACTTACCCTGATAACATCAATAAGTTTATTTAATTGTTTGGTCACCTGTTCCAGGACATGATCATCTCCTGCAACCACTATCGTCATTCTGGATATTTCCGGGTTATCTGTGATACCTACTGCAAGACTCTCTATATTATATCCTCTGCGGCTGAATAATCCAGCCACTCTTGTCAGTACACCTGATTTATTCTCGACCAGTACACTTAATGTATGCTTCATGATTTGACCTCCAGATCAAGTATCTCATTAATAGCCGCACCTGCAGGTACCATAGGAGAAACATTCTCTTCGGATTCCACTACAAAGTCAATAACTGTTGGTCTGCCTGAATCCACTGCCCTTTTTAATGCAGGACCGACCTGGTCAGGTTCGGTTACCCTCAGACCCAGTGCACCATATGCCTCTGCCAGCTTAACAAAATCGACACTATTACTTATAGTAGTATGGGAATATCTATGGTCAAAGAATAATTCCTGCCACTGCCTGACCATTCCCAGATATCCGTTATTTAATATGACTACGATCACAGGTATATCATTAACGACTACAGTAGCAAGTTCCTGGGAGTTCATCTGGAATGAACCGTCCCCTGCAATATCAAACACGATTTTTTTCGGATATGCCATCTTAGCACCCATAGCTGCAGGGAAACCATATCCCATTGTGCCAAGTCCACCGGAAGATATGAAGGTCCTTGGTTTTGTGAACTTGAAATATTGAGCTGCCCACATCTGGTTTTGCCCAACCTCAGTCACTATAATGCTATCCGGATACATCTCGTTTATTTGTTCTATGATGTATTGAGGTTTTAATTTATCATCTGTATGATAATGTATCGGATACTGTGTTTTCCAGGTATTTATCTTATCTATCCAGGGAGAAGTATCAACTTTATGCTTGGACTCTTTTATAAATTCAGTAAGCATCTTTATTATAGACTTTGCACTACCGACAATAGGAATGTCCACTCTCACATTCTTACTGATCTCTGCAGGGTCAATATCAACATGAATGACCTTTGCATTAGGAGCAAAAGAATCTACCTTACCTGTTACCCTGTCATCGAATCTGACACCAATAGCGATCAGCACATCAGATTCCTGAATAGCATAATTGGCATACTTAGTACCATGCATTCCAGGCATCCCCAGACACAGCTGGCTGGTATCGGGAAAACCGCCTTTTCCCATAAGAGTGGTAGTTACAGGTGCATTAATAGTCTGCGCCAGTTCCAGAAGTTCTTTACTGGCATCAGCCGAAATTATACCCCCGCCAACGTATAAAACAGGGTTACTGGAATTAAGAATAATATGTGCAGCCCTTTTTACCTGATTTTTATGCCCTCTGGTTACAGGTTTGTATCCACGTAATATCACTTTCTCAGGATATTCGAAATCAACTTCATCAGTGGTAACATCCTTTGGCAAATCAATAAGGACAGGGCCCTGACGACCGGTAGATGCTATATGAAAAGCCTCTTTGATTATACGAGGCAGATCATTGACATCCTGTACCAGGTAGTTATGTTTGGTGATAGGGAGTGTAATACCTGTGATATCAGCTTCCTGGAATGCATCGTTTCCTATCATAGGCCTGGGTACCTGACCGGTAAAGGCTACAACAGGTACTGAGTCCATATACGCATTGGCAATGCCGGTAACAAGATTTGTGGCTCCGGGACCGGATGTTGCAATGCATACGCCTACTTTACCCGTAGCTCGTGCATATCCGTCTGCTGCGTGAACTGCTGCCTGTTCATGCCTCACTAGTATGTGTTTTACATCTGCATCAAACAGCTCATCATAGATGGGTAGCAGTACACCGCCAGGATATCCGAATATTACTTTTACATTCTCAGCGCGTAACGACTCGACAAAGGCCTTTGCCCCTGTCATCCTGGTTTTTTTACTCATCTGTTCATTCCTCCGATTATTCTTTTTCTTGTTGCTATATCATCTGATTATCTCGTTAAACGGTTGATACCTTCAAGGACCGCTTCCACTGAAGCCATGATAATATCAGTCCTGGCGCCCCGGGCTGAAATGACTTTGCCTTCACGGCTCAGTTTCACCCATACTTCTACCAGGGCATCGGTCCCTCCGGTGATTGCATCCACATGATATTCGTCAAGTCTGATGTCTGCCACACCTGCTATCCCTTTTCTAAGAGCAGTAATAGCTGCATCCACCGGTCCGTCTCCAATTCCTGCTTCAACCACTTCAACTCCGTTGACCTTCAACTTTATTGATGCCGTAGGGGTGACTTTGTTACCTGAAACCACTGTCAATTCTTCCAGTTTGACCTTGGGCTCACGAGTAATGTTCAATACGGTTTCGGCTATTGTCTCAAGGTCAGCATCAGTAACATATTTGCCCTTATCGCCCAGTTCTTTAACCCTGTGTAAGATCTCATTCAGTTGATTGTCAGTTACATCCAGACCCAGTTCCTTAAGAGCCAGTATTACCGAACTCTTACCAGCATGTTTGCCAAGAACGATCTTACGTTCTCTGCCAATTGATTCAGGTTTTATAGGTTCATAAGTGGAAGTATCAGCAAGCAGACCATGGACATGGATACCAGCTTCATGTGTAAAAGCATTTCCACCTACTATGGCTTTATTCGGTGAGACTAAGAGCCCTGTCAGTCTGCTCACAAGCCTGGAAGTAGTATAAAGGTCCTTGCATACGATCCTTGTTTTATAATCATAGATTGTTTCCAGGGCCATTACCACTTCTTCAAGGGAAGTATTTCCTGCCCTCTCACCAATACCATTGATAGTCACATGAGCTTCAGAGGCACCTCCCCGCAGGGCGCTAAGCGTATTAGCAGCAGCCAGCCCGAAATCATTATGACAGTGAACTGCCAGTGGTTTTTGTAGAGTCGAGAGCTCCTTGAATATATCATAGGCCTTCTCAGGTACCAGCAGCCCGACAGTATCACAAAACACCAGACGGTCTGCGCCCGCTTCAATTCCATCACTGTATAATGATTTTAAGAATGCCATATCCGCACGTGATGCGTCTTCTCCACTCAGTTCAACAATAAGCCCATGGTCCCTGGCATACTGCACAGTATCAATAGCCATCTGTCTTACAGTTTCCCTGTCCTTTTTAAGTTTGGTCTTAATATGAAGATCAGATACAGGGACTACCAGATGGATGGAATCTACTTCACACTCAAGTGCATAATTGATATCTTCCTTCCGTACGCGGCAGTAACTGCATATCTCTGCATTAAGCCCCTCTTTAGCCACAGCATGAATCGCTTCTCTTTCTCCTTTAGAAGTGATAGCAGAACCAGCTTCAATTATATCTACACCAAGATTATCAAGCTTATGTGCAATTATAACTTTATTTTGTGTGGAAAGCGACACTCCTGGTGTCTGTTCACCGTCACGGAGTGTGGTGTCTAAAAACCTTATATCTCTATTGACAAATAAAACGATCCCTTCTTGTCATGTTATTTTCTCCTGTTGAAGATTTAATAAGCAGCCTATTACAATAAAAAAGTATCGAAGCAATTCAAGGAAATCTTCACTTTCGCCGGGATTTATTATAAATTATACTAAACCGTATCTGTTT
>MZXQ01000081.1 GCA_002926195.1 Candidatus Methanomarinus sp. HR1
ACATAAATAACATGAAAATCAAAGTAGTTAGTAGGGTATCACCCCGATTCGTCCGGTCGCCAAAAATATCAGGGCAAGTATCCGTCCTCGAACGAAATTTTAATTACTTCGAGCACGCCTCCTTGCAGCGGTGCGGCTTTGTGCATGCATTCGACGCTTTTTTCCCAATTTTTCTGAAATCGCGGCTCTGAAGGCAAACTGCCGTATTCAGAGTTACTAAAATAATTCCACGTTTTAATATAATTGTCGTGCACACTGATTTTGTGCCCTTTTTTCAGGCAGTCGTCGCCGAATTTTTCCATTTTATTGCCCCACTCGTACATCATACGGTATATGTAATTTAAGAGGATTTTGTTCTTATACGGCATTGAATTAGTTCAGACTTGAGATGTGATAAGGGGTAAAGAATAAAAATCTCCTTTCAGTTGGATTTATGCAATGTTATACTATATGTACTATCAAGATATTTAAATTAATCAATTTGGTAATAAAAATGAGCACAACACTACGAATATCTTCAATATTAAATATTAATCAGAGCGATTTGGAAAAGGAATCAATAAAAACCTATCTACATAATAATTTAGTATTTTGTGAATCAGAAATTTTTAATATCGCAAAGAAATATGGAATTTCTTCAGTAGAGGAGCTTGAAGATCAATATAAAAATGGAAAAATTGAAGAAGAGGGTACCTGGGAAGATTTTTTCAGGCTTGATCACCTCGAAGCAAAAAAAGAATCAATAAAAAAAGCATTAGAGGTAGTCCGGTGAGTATTCATCAGAAATTATCATATATTGCTGAAGTTGAGTTCTTCGACATTGTTGATGTAGTAGAATTTTCTGAAGATAAATTACGAATTCATTTCATAGACCGAAGCTTTATTGATATTTGGTTTTCAAAAAAGATTAAGGGAAGATATGCTTATCACTGGGAAAGGGGAGGTGTCGATGGAAAAATATATAGACATGATAATATTCCACATAAAAGATGGAATTATGTCAAAACATTTCCCAAACATTTCCATAACGGTTCCGAAAATATTGTTAATGAGAGTTCAATTAGTGATGAACCTGAAAATGCAATTAGAGAGTTTTTAGTATTTGCAAGAAAAATCATAAGCAAATAAGTATCCATTTCAAATCTGAGGGTAATTAGCACTATATTGAAATTGAATGTCTTCTTCATCACTTGATTTAGATAATCCAAACGTGGATTTTACCATACTTTTTGAAATGGATACTCATTTACCCTTAGATTTGAAATGGATACATTAAAAAGAAGTGCTCGTGGTTATCGAAATGTTCAGAATTTCATTACTATGATTAACCTTCGATTGGGACAATTGAATTTCCAATTACCCACATGAATTAGCGAAGAGCCGGTAAAGCTAATCAACCAACAATAGCTGGATATTGCCACTGCTCACAGTAGCTTTGACATTTATGGTTACATTGGATTCGCCGTAGGCATCGTTAACATAATTGCTGCCCTCTGAACTGAATCCACTGGCATCGATATTGCCGCTGGAAGTGTGGGCATCCACATAAACTCCCACATCCCGGGGCAGACTCAAAGTAATCTGGCCCGAGCTTGCTGCCAATTCTACCTGTGCATCACTACCCCAGTTCCCGGAAAGATCAACAAAGGCATTTCCACTGCTCAGGTCGATATCCACACTGCTCAGTGAACTGTAATTGCCGTTGAGGTCTGCGTCCACATTACCACTGCTGGATTCTATCGTCATCGTGGACAGGGATGGGAAATCGCCGGACAACTCCAGTGAGGCAGCTCCACTTGACATATCAATATTGATCTCCTTTAACAACGATTGGTTCCCAATGAGGATCGCATCGACATTACCGCTACTGGAGTCAATTTCGAGAGTTTTCAGCAGGGCACTGTCCATATTGAAATTACAGTTTACGCTGCTCATATCGATGCTTAGGTCCATTGGAACGTCCTCATTGAGACGAAGGTCCCATTCATTGCGGGCATTAGGTCCAACAATTCCTTTCACCTGGGATTGGCGGACAATGAGTTTGCCCTGGCTCCCAACGACATTATACTCTATTTCGGG
>MZXQ01000079.1:0-5397 GCA_002926195.1 Candidatus Methanomarinus sp. HR1
GGGATACTGGATGATGTTTCAGCCGAGATATATAGAGGCTCGATATATAGAATAGAATTTCTTATAGGAATGACCAGAAGGTTTCCTCTGATCACATTTGATCCTCCCTGGCTCCATAGAGTGAGATCCTTTGATATATCTTCATCCTGATCGATCAAAGCCTCTATCTGGGCCGGTCCGTAAATTAATTTATCCTTTGAAAACTTATAAAGTATCTTTTCACCGTAATAAGGATGGTCCTGGCCTACTGCCATCCAGGATATCATATTATCCTTATTTTTTGGATTAAAAGGTAGCATCATAATAAATTCAGTTGAACCATTTAATTCCAGCAGCACATTATAGGGTTCCATCTGGATCAATGAATCACCGTATTTTTCCTTTGACATCTGCCATTGGTCTTCAAGGTTGTAGAATACTTCAGGGGTCTTCATATGATAACTATTGTAAATACTTGACTGTATTAAAAACAGATCAGGAGAATATCTTAAATGCTGTTTAAGTTCATCAGGCATCTGGTCATAGGGTTTGAACACATCCGGGAATATTTTAGAATATGACATAAGGATCGGATCCTCTTCGACCACATAATAGGTAATGGTTCCGTTATATGCATTGACCACTGCTTTGGCAGAATCCCTTATGTAGTTAAGCCGTGTGTTGTCTGTCTGGACCGGTTCGGAATAAGGATACCTGTTTGATGAAACAAATGCATTAAGTACCCAGTAGAGATCTCCACTGTCACTTAATACAATATAGGCATCAGAGTCCTGTAATAAATACGGAGTAATTAGTTCTGTGCGTTCCACTACATTTCGGTTGATATGCAATTTGGAGTTTTCATCTATGTCCGATGAGGTAAATATCTTCAGATCACCCAGGGCAATAGTAGCTATAATTCTATTAAAAAATCCCATATTTATCCCACCGGTTCCCGTATAAGTGGTAACAACATTGGTATCACCACTGGGATAATCGAACTCATCATTTCCTGTGCCTGTAAAGATATATGTATCAGTTTTTTCCCCATAATATATCCTTGGCTGGCTAATAGTAAGTGAGGATGTAGTACTGATCGGTGGGATGTTTTCAATATACATCTCAGGTAACCCCTGTTCGACAATATTAGTAACAGGAGACATTACAATTCCAATACCATGAGTATAAAAAATATGTTCGTTCTGCCAGGTACCTGCTTGCAACTGATCATAATATATCTCACGTGCTGAGAGCCATACCTGTGTCTTGGCGCCGTCTATATTATACCGGTCCACATCCACGTCATTAAATCCATAATAGGTACGTATGGCCTGTTTTTGCTGGTAAATGGTATTTAAGGGACGGTGGTCCCATAACCTTGCATTAGTAATTGACGGATCATTTAAGATATCAGTGGTCAGGTTATATGTTACAGGGTACTGCCTGATTATAACATCACTCAGATCATAAGCTGTGTTCGTCATGTTGATGTTGTTCGTGATATAGGATTTTTCCAGTTTAAGTTCATTAGGTGTGACCTTTAATTCCTGTATCAGTACTGTTGCAAAACCACTAACTATCCAGATCAATATTATTAATGCGACCATACCCGAAAGTATCTTTCCTACGGATAATGTATCCCACCTTCCGGCTATCAGTATTCCTATTGCACTTAAAAGGAGGACAATAGAAATGATAACCGGAATATATTGACTGATAGTAACATCAACATAACCGGCTCCATAGACCACACCTGTTTCACTGTACAGGATATTGTATTTTCCCAGATATATCCTGGCTGCGAAAAAGGCAAGAAAACCGGCTAATAGACACCTTAGATCAAAAGGTGGGTGCTTCAGCATTTTCCAGTTAAAAGTAGCATATAATCCTGCAAGCAGCAGTATTCCAAAAAACAGGAGTGAAGAAATGTAACTTATTATTACTTTAAAAAAAGGTAGTGAATATACATAGAATGCAATATCATTGTTAAATATTGGATCAGTTGTACCAAAAGGCATACTATTAAGGTACATTAGTATCGTTAACCAGGACCCTGAGATGGATAGACCCTGTAATACAGAAAATAATAAAATGAAAATATAGACTGGAAAAGTAGCAGCTTTTATAGCTGTTTTTACATCCTGTTCAGGTTTCACATCAATGAAATCTTCCTGGTTCGCAGCAAAATAATTTGATTTCCAGAAAGATATAACCATACCACCTGATTTCAGAATATTCCTTTTACCTGATCGATAAATAAGGAGCATTATAAGAGCAAACAGGATGGTAAAAACAAGGAATAATATGATACCTGCTTTATATTTGACAAGAAAAACATCTGCATATCCCACCGAATCAAACCAGAGGTACTGTAATGCCAGTCTTGCAAAAGATGGTATGAAAAATATTGCGGAAAAAATCAATATTGCGATAATATTAAATAGATGCTTGTTAGCCATGAAAATTACCTCCGGTATAGTTAATCAAATGGGGATGACAGTATTTATAAATATCCGTAATTATAAACTAAAAAAAAAATATTAAGTCAAATAAATCAATACAACTAAATAGATGTATATTGAAATATCACATTAAGGTAAGGGAGCAATAATAACACATGAAACCCACTGAAATTGTAATCATAGGTCTTGGAGTAGGCGGTTTTATTGCCGCAAAGACTGCTAAAAAAACCAATCGGAATGCCCGGATCACGATCATAGATGAAAAGAAGTATGATATGTTTTCAGCGTGCGGGCTGCCATTTGCAATGGAAGGCATAATAAGCGATTTCGATGAGCTTATACACAGCATGCCGACTGAGAAAATGGATATGGTTAAATTGCCGTATCACAAGGCGATATCCATTGATAATGAAAATAAAATAGTAACTGCATTAGATATAGATTCTAATACAACAAAGCCCGTTCCATATGATTCTGTTATTATTGCAACAGGTTCCAAACCGTTTGTGCCTCCTATTCCGGGTGCCCATGAACTCCTGAATAAGGGAGTCTTTGTAATAAATGACCTGGAAAATGCAAAACAGATAGTTGATTACTCAAAGAGCATATCCAGTGCTGTTGTTGTAGGCGCTGGTGCTATCGGTCTTGAAGTGGGTGTTGCATTAGCGCAAAATAATATTGAAGTTACTGTTATCGAGATGCTACCACATGCATTCCCAAAGGCCATTGACCCTGATATTGCAAAAATTCTTGAGAGATCACTCAAAGAATCAGGTATCAAACTCATGATGGGTGCTGCTGTTGAGAAGATCACAGGTGATGAGAAAGTAACATCAATAACAGTTAACAGTAAGACCATCCCTGTAGATATGGTGATCATGGCATCAGGTGTTCATGCCAACTGGGATCTGGCAAAGGATGCAGGATGTGAGCTTGGAAACTGGGGCATAAGGACAAATGCAAAGATGGAGACCAGTATTCCTGGTATTTATGCCATAGGTGATTGTGTTGAAACGGTAAGTCTTATTAACCACAAGCCCTGGATGTCACAACTGTCAACCACTGCATACAGGCAGGGTATTACAGCAGGAACAAATGCTGCGGGTGGTTATGATACCTTTAGTGGTTCTCTTACCACATTTGTCTCGGTCATCGGAAAAATGGAAGTTGCAGCAACTGGTTTTAATAAGTTTTTTGCTAATACAGCCGGATATAAGGTTGTGATAGGAAAAGCCAGCGGACTCACTAAACCCGAATGGTATCCAGGTGCAAAGGAGATCACTATCAAGGTCCTGGCAGATGCAAGTACAGGAAGGATCATAGGTGGTCAGGGAATCGGAGAAGAAGGTGTGGCCGCTCGTGTGAATTTGATCTCGCTCGCTATTAAGGGTGGTATGAATTTGCATGATCTCTATGAAGCTGAACTTGCATACTGTCCTGCAGTATCAGAAGCCTATGATCCGGTGTCAAAAGCCTGTGAGTTTGCTATACGCAAGATGAAGTAAAAATTGCAAGAACAAAATCCTTGCTAACGCTCGGATTTTATTCAACTGTTTTATGTGGGAACTATCCTGTACTGATATAATGGTATCGATCGTGAAGTAATCCGAAATCATTTATCCTATCATCTATCATCTTACTATCGGCGATGCATCCGGATCAAATGGGTTTGTTCTCATAGCAAGAGAGAAGAGATAAGGGTAATCATCCTTCAGATGTTTCATGTAATCCAGCCACTGATGGATCAATGTGGTGTATGCTCTTTTTATATCACCTGCGAGATGGCTATAGTCGGTATCAGGAAGTTGACTCAGGTTGTCTCTCTTAGATAATTCCTCTGTTAGGTGAAAAACCGCCCAGAGAAGCTCTGTAAATGATTCGTGTTCCATCAAATTGGGGTTTTCCAGCAGTCGCAGTAAAAAATCCCTGTTTTCAATCAGGAAACTATGCAACTGTTCTAGATCCACCTTCTGGATATCGATCTCGAAGTGGTAATTTTTAAGACGTTTGTTAAGTTCAAAAAATTCTTCCTCATTCCAATGATCGGTGATGAGAAATTCTTTTCTGATTTTGTCCAACTCAGGATCACCTTCCGAAAAATAAGTCAACAATTCCACTCCAACTTCACTGAAAAACGCTCCTATGACCATGTTCAACTTTTTTAGCATTATACGTTTATCTCTGTAATTGAGGAGCTTCTGCAGTATAAGGGTGACCAGCAAAACATTGATAGGAACAAAAGCAATATGTCCCAACATGTAAACGAAGATGTGGTGGGGATCTCTGAAAATAATATATTCAATTAGATAAAGAAATGCAGATAACAGTATCAAGAATCCTCCGAAACGAATCTGCCAGCTGACACTCTCCGTCTTTTTCAAGTTCCATCACCCTTTTTGATACCTATTCCATAATAACCGAAAAACCGCTGACTTGCCAGTCTTTCCGCCATCATCATTCATCACCTGGTTCTTCTATCTCTTGGAGCTAGGTGTATAAATTGTTTTGTTTATTTCTCAGGACTTGGGACAAAAATCATTTATTCCCCCAATCGATACCATTTAGGTTGAATTTCATTTTGATGAAATATTACAATATTACTTGCAGTTAAAAATTTATAGTATTAGAATAATAAAATCCATAAGAGTGAGGGCAAGAAATGATCAAATCTGCAAAAGCACAAATCTGGACAAAAGATAAAATCGAATCGACTGGTTTTCCTGAAGATGAGTTTGATTCGATTCGGAAAAAGAAAAATGTAGGGATATGCATCTCAGGCGGCGGAACTGTTTCGATATCTGCTGGAATAGGCTACCTCAGAGGACTTCACCAACTCGGACTGTTATCAGATGTTCGATACTTATCCGGTGTTTCCGGAGGCTCCTGGATCGGTGTGCCGTATACATTCCTGCCGCCAGGGCGCAATATAGAAACTCTTTTGGGAGCTGAATTACTT
>MZXQ01000079.1:5402-7633 GCA_002926195.1 Candidatus Methanomarinus sp. HR1
GATAAAGTTCCCACTTCTGAGGCCTTCTCAGAGGCATTAGGTGAGATATTTCTCGGTCCAAACGGACTTTATGACCGCAATTATAAGAAATATTTCACGCTTAACCGGAAATCGCTTAAGAAAATTCTCGATAACAATCCGGATTTAGATGAAAATCAATTTTACCTGGCCGCAGAAGACCGGCCCTTCTTGATCGCAAATGCGACAATGGTTTATCCCATCTCAGGTTATCAAATACAATTCACACTACATAGAGAGTTTCCCTGGATAAAATGCAATTTAAAACTATCTCCTAATAGTCTACACCGCTTCGAATACACCCCGCTTTATACAGGATGTGTCTCAGAGTATACAAATGTGCAACCAGGACAAATCGATCTGGGTGGTGGTTATTTGGAGTCCTTTGGATTTAATTCTGTGAAGGCCAGCCCAATTGAAAAGGATCTGATGCAGATTGAATACGATGACAAGTCTACGATTTTCAAACTATGTGATGTTATGGGCAGCAGCGGTGCAGCTCCGGCTGCGTTTATAGAGAATATTGATCCCAAGTTGAAGGATTTGTTAGCTTGCTTTAATTACTGGCCGGTTATGAACACGACACAAAAATCTAATTTCCTCAGCTTCGCCGATGGAGGGACTATAGAAGACACCGGTATCGTGGCACTTCTACAGCGTAATGTACAGAAGATCGTGGCCTTTATAAGTGCCTCGGAAAGCTTTCTCACCTATCTTGACAATCCTAAAAAACAAGCTCAATCCGGCACTAAAGGCATGTTAGACCCGGACTCGATCTCATTGGATATAAGGCAGCTATTTGGTAAGGGGAACTATTCATGGTTTGGCAAAGAGTGGGATTTTCAGGTATTTGATGGTAATAAGTTCAATTCTCTGGTTGAGGGATTCCAGGAAAAACTTAATGCAGGAGAAACCGTAATGTACCGTGACACTTATACAGTGCAGCCGAATAGCTTTTTTGGCCTGAAAGGCGGCAATGAAGTCGAGGTGCTCTGGGTCTACAACAATCAAGTCGCTAATTGGGAAAACAGCCTTAATAATGAAGTAAAAAGCCTGATAGAATTTCCTTTTCCGAACTATCACACATTCTTCCCGCCGGATGGTGGCAGTAAGAAACTCGTAGCAGAGTTCTTTGATACTGCCGGAGCCTTAGTAGATGAAACGCTGGAAACGGCCTGGGATGATTTTGTTTCCTGGCTTACCGGAACAAAGGCAAAACAGATGAATTATGATTGGGTTAAGGTAAGTATAATCAAGATGAACGCTCCGGAAACCTCACTTCTCTCACACCTTTCTTACTGGAATGTGGTAAATGATAACAGCGCTAAGGAGTTTCGGTATATGCTCGGATCAGATTGAAATACTCAAAGAACAAGAAAAAGAATAGATTATTTGAAAATGGATTCATCTCTAATTGATCAACTCTTACGTGAATGCGATGCAATGGCAAAATATGCATTCGCATCTGGAATTGAAGTATCAGATGATGATGTAAAAACGATTATAACTTTTTTGGCCGGAAGATCGCCTGGAAATGAAAAGCTAAGCAAAAACGAACTGGAAGATAACATTTACCAGCTTGTTGTAGCTCATAATAACCTGGCGAAACTTGTGCGTCCGGCTACGCCCCGGGATATTCTGCCTCTGGTTAATGAATCAGTTAAGAGTAGATTCTGGAGATTTATAGGACCAGTGCAATTACTTCGGCGTATGATGTTTGTGAACATTTTGTTCATCATAGCATTTATGGTAATACCATTATCAAAATATGTTGATGGTACATCCGGAGATCCATTGCATTGTGACGGATGGCCACTGTTAATCAATGAACTGTATTTCCTGTCGGCTGCCGGAATTGGTGCCTCGTTTTTCATTCTTTTTAAAATGAACCATTACATAGTAAATAACAAATACAATCCGAAGTATGAATCTTATTACTGGATCAGGCTTCTTCTTGGTTTGATCGCTGGCTTAATTCTTGCGTCACTGATACCAGAGATACCACTTATACCTGAAGAAGATCTGTCTTTAGCCAGACCGACATTAGCGTTATTAGGTGGTTTCTCTACCGTTGGTGTGTATGGTATTCTTGAAAGCCTGATGAATATGGTCAAATCCAATGTAGAAGAAAAAATTGACATTATCCATGCTAAATCACAAGAATCACGAGAAAAAAAAAGTACAACAGAAAGCCTCAGCCGTACCACCCCCAA
>MZXQ01000080.1 GCA_002926195.1 Candidatus Methanomarinus sp. HR1
GTTCAAATCCCGGCCGGAGCACTTAGAATTTTTTTTTAGATTCCTGGTTTTTGGTAATGGTTTTTTGGAAAATTGTACTGTGCTATTTAAAGCCTGTATTTCTCTGGGCGTACTTACTGTAAGCCATTCTACTTAACTACCTGTCAACTTTTAAGAATGCACTGCAATTAACCTTTTATTATAACAACTCAACAAATTCTTCAACTGTTAAACCCGCATCCTTTATAATGCTTCTGAGCGTCCCTTTCTTCACAACTTCATGAACGGGTACTACAACACGAACTTGGTGATACTCTTCTTGAAATTGATAAATTATCCTTTTCCAGGCTCTCTAAATAGCACTCTATTGCCTCTTTGATGTTTTTCAACGCATCTTCTATCGTATCGCCTTGAGAATGGCATCCTGACAATGCAGGGCAGCTTACATTATATCCCTCATCTTCTAAATCCTCTCCAATAATTACTTTGAACTTCATTTTCTAACTTCCTTAAATACATATTTCCTCAATCTGTTAAAAAGAATTCGCAAAAAAATATGCTAACTACTCACCTTTAGGAAGCATTAACATTTTGAATTTCGCTTTCTGAAAACTGCCCAAACCTTTTCTTGATATTCTTTGTATTGGCTTGTTTCACTGTGTATTTCCACTAAAAGTTCTAAGTTTTTTCACAATATCTTTTTACAACTTTATCGTTAGTTATCAAGATGGCATCTCTTGATTTGCATAATGAGATTAGCTGACATTCACCTTCATGTAAATCATTATGGCTTTCCAACAAATTTCTGAAGTCTTTGAATTCATCTTCCGAAAGAAGAAGAATTTCAACTTTTGTGAAAATATCATCTAAATAAGGATATCCTGCTCGTTTTGCACGTGCAAGTTCTTCGTAAATAGATTGAGAAATGTTGATATCTTGAAACAATGCTTTTAAATATTTCATACCCCCAACTTTAGCAAATGCACTCAGAATATCCGTATCTACAAAAAACATTAAATAATACCAAGCTTTTTTAATTTCGTATCTATTTCTGTTGTAGAC
>MZXQ01000298.1 GCA_002926195.1 Candidatus Methanomarinus sp. HR1
TTATATTATCTATGAGGTGCATATTTTGGTCAAAAGTGAGGAACAAAAAACTCATTCAAACAACACAAACAGTGTAAGTATATTAGTTCGTATTAAGAATTTCATTTCAATTTATGGAATTATTCTACTATTTATTTTTTCATTATCATTGTATATCAGGGCAGTTTTACCTCATGATGCCGTATTTCGGGGAGATATCATAGCATTTGCCGCCGATGATGCAGTATACCATATGCGTCTGGCTGAAAACCTGGTAGTAAATTATCCTTTTCGTATATGGTTTGAAGTGTTTACAATCTATCCCATTGGTCGATATATAACCTTTGGTGGGCCCTTATGGACATACTTGATCGCAACAACATCACTTATCATAGGTTTCGGATCCCCTGATCTGGAACTAACCCGTACAGTAGGTGCATATTTCCCTGCAGTGATCGGTGCACTGATAGTATTCCCGGCTTATATTATCGGAAAAGAAGTTTTCGATAGACGGGTGGGCCTTTTATCAGCTTTTCTTGTTGCAGTAATGCCAGGCCAGATCTTATCCCGTTCAATACTCGGCTTTACTGATCACCATGCAGGAGAGGTATTTTTCAGTACATTATTTTTAATGTTTTTCATCATGGCAGTAAAATCAGTTAAAAATAATAACATATCATTTAATGATTTTACCAGTAAAAACTGGAATATTTTAAAAAAACCTATTATCATTTCCATACTGGCCGGAATCTCATTCGGTCTTTACATGCTGCAGTGGTCAAGCGGAGTATTTTTTGGAGGTATTATTGCAATATTCCTGGTACTCCAATTTATTATCGACCATTTGAAAGGCAGATCCGTTGAAAGTCTTTGTATTGTCAGTGTAGTGACTTTCTTATCAGCTTTCCCGCTGGTATTAATATTCTTTGATCCCAGAAACGGTTTTTCAACTGGTGGTTATTCTTATTTGCATTTATTGATCACAGCAGGTAGTGCCATTTTCTTCCTTATTTTAGGATTAATATCTCTAAAAATGAAAGAGAAAAATATCGAAAAAATCTACTATCCTCTCACCATTGCCGGTATATACGTAATCGGCCTGGTCATAGCAAAACTCTTCGT
>MZXQ01000297.1:0-240 GCA_002926195.1 Candidatus Methanomarinus sp. HR1
AAGTAATAGACCTGATCATGAATTATGAATTGATGATATTAAATTTACTACATGACCCGGTTTTCCCATAAAAAATTGACCCACCCTATTTACTGAAATTATACCGTCGATCGTCATTGATTTACATTATGATGTAACGTATAGAAGCACGCAATATCATTATAGTTTATTCCACTCATTCACACTAATTTTTCGATTTAAAATATCTTCAACCTCCCGAATCATCATTCGGAGTTGTGG
>MZXQ01000297.1:265-873 GCA_002926195.1 Candidatus Methanomarinus sp. HR1
TCCTTTAAAACCTAATTTACGGAGCCTTTGGATAAAATCTCGTCGCTTACAGGGCTTCCACTG
Organism: Candidatus Methanomarinus sp. HR1; assembly: GCA_002926195.1. Lineage (GTDB taxonomy): Archaea > Halobacteriota > Methanosarcinia > Methanosarcinales > Methanocomedenaceae > Methanomarinus. Next base: position 329 of record MZXQ01000297.1, read on the forward strand.
GCTCATATGCAGGCTCCTTATTCAGATTAATCTCTGCAATCACTGGTAATGGATGACCTAGCTTAAGACCTAGTAAAATCCAATCTTCGAGAGTGGAATGGAGCTCGTTTTCACATTCGTGTAAGGTTGTTTCAAATGCAATCACTCCCTTGCATTGTGGAATTCGCCCGGCATATGTACTATCATCCAATTTATCGTAGACAGCATGTGCCATTAGATTGTTTACATAATCAGTAAGAATGAATCGGACTACCATTATTTATAACCTATTTTGTTTGTTATACTAATCATATTTATCTCTTTTCTCCATTAAGTCTTTCGACCATATAACCAACCCTACCTCAGACATACACTAACAAACTACGAAAGTCAACGACAACGGCCATGGCACACATGTTGCTGGCATCATCGCTGGCCGCAACAGGGGCAAATTAATTGTAGCAATGGACACCTCTGGAATTAAAAGTAAATTAAATAGTATTTCAGAGATATTATATATATTACTATTTTAATATTTATTATCTTTTTAGATTACAGTTGATACC
>MZXQ01000297.1:901-1943 GCA_002926195.1 Candidatus Methanomarinus sp. HR1
TGCTAATATAAACAATAACAAGGAAAGGAAGATAATTATGAAAAATGAATTTACCAGATTTTTATTAATAGCAGTAGTTATGGTTGCCTTGATCACAGTGATATCACCTGTATCAGCCACCGACTGGCCGCAGTTCCAATTCGACATTGCAAGTACAGGGAATTCGCCAGCCGATGCACCTGATAATAATACTATAAAATGGATAAGCGATGATATCGGTGCAGTAGAAGGATCACAGGCTATGATCGTTGGAGATAAAGTGTTTGTATATGCAAATGATAATATCTATGCGTTAAACAGGTCATATGGCACTGTTTTATGGAATACTACGATTCCAGGTGATGAAATGGCATGGGGTTCCTGGGTGTCACCGGCATATGATAATAATGCAATATACATAAGTACAGGATTCAATATTACAAAGATCAATGCACAAGACGGAACAAAGCTGCAGGAGGTTGCATTTCCCAATGCTGGATATGCATGTAATGGGGGTCCGACAGTTGCCGATGGGATGGTATTTGTCGGAAGTGGTGGAAATAATTACTATGCACTTGATGAGAATGATCTCACCACAGTGATCTGGAATTATACAGTTCCAATATCGGGTTCGTCTTCAACCCCTGCTATTGCAGATGGAAAAGTAGTTGTCGGTGAATTGACATGGGCAGGATCATCACATTTATGCTGTATTGATGAATTCACAGGAGCACAGATATGGGCAACTGAACTCCCTGGAAATATCGGTGGATCTGCTTCGATCGATGCTGCAAACGACAGAACCTATATCGTAGTAAGTACTGATTATACCGGAGATGCGGGTGAGATCTATGCACTCAATTTTACCACAGGTGATGTGGTCTGGAACAATACTATTACTTATTCTGACTCTACACCGGTGATCTCGGGTGATTACCTTTATGTCTCAGGCGGTGTTAATACACCTGGAATTACCTACTGTTATGATCGATCAGGTACACTTCAATGGACTGTTCCTCATGGGAGCTGGACAATGTCACCTGCAGTTGCAGACGGTAAATTG
>MZXQ01000297.1:1972-3762 GCA_002926195.1 Candidatus Methanomarinus sp. HR1
CATGCAGGATCATCGCCATCTATAGCATGTCCTGATCCGATCGTGGTCAGTGTAGGTAATGATAGTAAAGTCTATGCATTCGGTACAAAATGCTATGATTGGAAAGAAGAATGGTTTGGTGAAGGTTCGGACGGTGGAACCTCAATTACTACAACCGAACTTCAGGATGCAATTCACCACTGGTTAGATGATCTGGATGTAAGAGGATATATAATGTCCACGAAAGACCTGCAAGAGATTATATCAGCATGGTTGTCATCATGAAATATCCAACTATAATTATATGCGCAGTATTATTTACTGGAATTGCACTACTGATGCCGGCATCTGCTTCAGACTGGACGCAATTCCAGAAGAACCAGGCCAATACCGGATGGACCGCTGATAGCGGTCCCATATCCGACCCGACAGCAGCATGGAATAAACAGACAACAGGTACCGGGATGGGGGGTATTGATGTGGCACCGATAATAGCAGGTGATCAGGTCTTTGTGGTCGATTACCAGGCTATTGTATGGGCTTATGATAAGACCACGGGTGAGGAGAACTGGCATACATCATGTTCACAACCAGGAACATACGAGTTGTCTACTCCGGCATACCATAATGGAATACTCTATGTTGCAACAAGTGCAGGAGATTTCAACCAGGGATATTGTAAGGTTACTGCACTGAATGCAAATAACGGTGTTATACGCGAGAGTAAGACACTTAGAACAGAAAACGGATTCCAGTTAAATACACCTGTTACTTATTCGGATGGTAAGATATATGTTGGTGAGTGGAGTGGTACTACCACATCTACAAACGGCATCGGTACATACTACTGCCTTAATGCCAACGATGTAACGCAAATACTCTGGGAATACCAGTCAGACCGTACGACCGGATATTACTGGGCCGGTGCGGCAATCGTAGGTGATTATATTCTCTTTGGTGATGATACGGCAATTGTAACCTGCCTGAATAAGAACGATGGAACATTAGTGGATTATATTGATATCTCACAGCAGTGCGGTTGCAGTGACCCGGTAGAAAGGATCCGCTCATCTATTCTGTGGAATGCAGGGACCGGTCATATCTATTTTACTGCTAACAACCGTGATAATGCACACGGTGGCTATGGGACAGGTCATTTATATGCGGTTTCCTTTGATAGTGCAACGGGCGATCTGGGCGGCGATAATGCCCTGGGTGGCGGCAGTTGTAAATGGAGTTATGATCTGTGGAACAGCAAATCCACTCCTGTATATTACGACGGGAGGATCTATGTTGGCGGCGGATATAAGATGTACACATCTGAGCAAGATGGAAAGATGTGCTGTATTGATGAAACTGATGGCAATCTGATCTGGGAATGGACCAGTCCGAATGGCAGAGTTAAGGCATCTCCGGCACTCTCGGTTGTGGATGGGCGCAAGTTCATTTATTTTACCACAAATGTGCATGATGGCAGTGCATACTGTCTTGAAGATAAGGGTGATACATATGAGACCAGATGGGTGTGGAACCCACCTGAACCTGATAACCAGTATTTCCTGCACGGAATGGCTATCTCTGATGGATTTGTTTATTGTGGAACAGATTATGGCAGATTCTATGCACTCCAATCTGATTGGAGAGAAGAATGGTTTGGTGAAAATTCAGACGGAGGAACAGATATCACTACTACTGAGCTTCAAGATGCTATTCATCACTGGTTAGATGATCTACCTGTGAGAGGACATATATTGTCCGTATCAGATCTGCAAGAGATTATAGCGAAATGGCTAACATAAGAACACAATCAT
>MZXQ01000297.1:3857-5501 GCA_002926195.1 Candidatus Methanomarinus sp. HR1
ATGCAGGATATAATGAACAGGCCGCCATTACCGGATACTCCTATTGAACTGACTGATCAGAATATTAACACAGCTATTAATGAATACCCACAGTTAGTAGTAGACTGCTGGGCAGTGTGGTGCGGACCCTGCACAATGGTTGGACCAACGATTGATGCCCTTGCAAAAGAAAAGGCCCAAAAGGTTGTATTTGGAAAACTTGACATTGATCACAACCACCAAACTGCAATGAAATATTCCATTTCAGCAGTCCCCACAATACTTATTTTCAAGGACGGCAAACTGGCAGGAAGGGTTCTCGGTGCATTACCTAAATCTCAATTGGATATGAAAATCACTGAATTTCTACAGTAACCATCGTTTGGTTTAAGTATTAACATTAGATATTATATTATATGTTAGGATTAATTCCGGTCATATTTCAATTCGTACCTATTGTTATCTTTTCTGTTTTATTTTTTTTAATTATTTTTTGGGTCAAGTATCTAAACAAACTGGATTTAAAGTCAATAGGCTCTGACATATGTCTATGTGCAGTGTTCATCCAGATAACATTACTTGCCATGCCAGTATGGTTATCTTCCGGGATATACTTCAATATCCCCGGGCATGTAACTGTTACAGTTTTGACATTTCTGGTATGGCTTATGACAGTATGGCTACTTAAGCATAGAAGTGGCTCACGTAAACGATCGTCTGGTTTTTTTCATAAAGTACTGGATTACATAAGAAGACAGAACAATATCCAGGAATGCCTCTCCTATATCCTGGGTACTTTTGCATTCACTATCAGCCTTATGATGATACTGAATATGGTATGGAACGGTCTGGAGTATGGTACGAACCAGACTATTCTTTTAATACTGGCAATAATAAGTTCAACAGCAATAGGATATGGAGGATACTCCTTATACCGGTATTTACAGAATGAACAGTACAGCCAGAGTTTTGAGAAATTTGTCAATGAAATTACCAGGGACAATGTACTAATTTCAATCCAGTCAGGAACAACTCAGATGCATGATCGAGATCCCATCCAACCTGTTGTAGATATTATAAGAGGTTCGATCATGGAAGGTATACCAGGTCCTTCAATTTATGGTTTGAATTTATTAGAAAAAAGCTGTATAGAACTGTTAACGGATTCAGGGCTACAGCGTTCCAATCTTAATAAGATCGCTTTACATTATATCACTTATATGGATGATTTTGGTAAACTTGCTCTACGAATGGATGAAGATGAAGCCGTTAATAATTCCATACATAGTATAGCTAAAATCGGAATATGTGCCGTATCAAGGGATCTTGAGAAATCCGTAGAGGATATACTCCAAAGGCTTTCGGAATATTATGAAACATTACAGTCAAAAGAATTTGAAGTGATGAAACTATCTGTAACTAAGGGCATTAGCCAGGTAGGTTCAGCGGCAGGTGCCCATGGGATGGAATCAGCCTCTTTGAAGTCCGGTAATATTCTGGATAGGATGGGAGCCTTAGAGGTAAGGAACAGGGACTCCGTTGCTCTTAACGAAATATTTACTGCATTATATCATATAGGTAATGAATCTATAGTTTCCAAACAAGAGAGTTCAATCAAGCATATTGCTACAAAATTACGTAATATCGGTATATCATCCATTCAGA
>MZXQ01000297.1:5549-6532 GCA_002926195.1 Candidatus Methanomarinus sp. HR1
AACAGACAGAAACAGGTATTAATATGTCTGTAAATGCCCTGGGTAATGTTGGCAGGAAATCTTCACAATATCAATTGGACGCATCAGTTGAGCAGGCTCTCTGGTCATTAAAAGAAGTATGTAGGTACCCAATAACAGAAGGCATGGAAACATCAATAAAGAATTCTGCAATGTCTTTTGCCGGAATGGCAGAACTGGAGAATGATAAAGTAGAGAAAACTCTTCTGGACATTAAACAGTATTTCCATTCAGGAGATGTTGTAGAACGGTTCAATGAATTCGAACATGAATATTTCTCTGCAAGGAAGACTGCCGGAGCACGATGATGAAAGATACAATATATGTTATAGACACATCAGGTTTTATTGTGGATATCAGACTGCCACCTACTTCAATTGTTACTGTTCCCGCAGTGGTGGACGAGATAATTGACAGGAATACGAAACTCAGGTTTGATCTGCTGCATGATGGCGGTTTATCAGTGGATGTTCCATATAAGGAATATAAGGATATAGTCAGATCAACGTCAATTTCCACTGGTGATGATACTGTACTATCAAATACTGATATTGATATTCTTGCTAAAGCATTAGAACTAAGTAAGAGATCTACTGTGATCCTGATTACTGATGATTATGCAGTGCAGAATGTGGCAGCTATTCTTAATATTAAATATCAACCGGCAGCAACATCTGGTATTAAAAAAAAGATCAAGTGGGAATTAAGGTGCACTGGATGCGGATCAGTTGTCAGATCAGGTACCGAATGTCCCATCTGTGCATCTGAAATTAAAAGATATAGGGTAAAATAAGAATTGGCATAGGAAAAAATTTATATTGTTATAGGATGAATTATATGATGGTATTGTTATGAAGAATATCAGAGAACTTATTAAGAAGGCTTTAGAATTTCAACAGAATGGTTTATCAGAGGGACAGATAGCAGATGAGCTAAATGTTTCCAGAGAGACTGCTACCTGGCTG
>MZXQ01000297.1:6610-20744 GCA_002926195.1 Candidatus Methanomarinus sp. HR1
TTTATTGAAAGCCTGAAAAAATCCGGATCTAATGTGGACGTTGTTGTGGGTGTAGACCTTAATGGCATACCTATAGCTACCCTGATAGCAGAGGAACTGGAAGTTGAACTGGCTGTATTCCAGTCAAGTAGAAAGTCACAGAACAAGTCAACAGGTATGTTCTCCCACAATTATGCAAAGGTGGAAGGTAAGGATTGCATTATTGTAGATGATGTGATCACTAGTGGCCGTACGGTCAGGGAAGTGATATCTCTACTTAATGAAAAAAAAGCCACTCCTACTGCCGCGGGAGTATTGATCGATAAAGTGGGATTTGATTCTATCGAAAGTGTTCCGGTATGTTCACTTTTCAAGATATCAAGGATTGATAAGATCGAGTGATACACCTTAAATCATCATCTTGAAAATAACCGGGGAATGGAACAGTATCTGCCCCGGGAATTAAAAAAAAACGCCCGGACCGGGATTCGAACCCGGGTCGAAGGCTCGACAGGCCTTCATGGTAGTCCCCTACACTATCCGGACACATTGATATTTATCTATTCATCAACATGAAATAAGTACTTTTGAATACGGTTCATTGCATTTAAGCCTTACGTTGAACAATATAATATGATCATGATTTATAACATCTGAACATGAGTAACTTATAATGAGAGAAGTTATCCTTAAAATTACCATGCCTGATAACTGGGTAAAAGAAACAGGAAGGCAATTCACTACCCCAATCAAATTCAAAGAGTGTATGCCTTATGGCGAGTCCGGCGGTAGATGTCTTATTGAGATAGATGACACAAGGGATATTTCAGATAAGATAATAGCCCAGATACAAAAGCATCCTGATGTATGCAGGATCGATATATGTGAATCAAAGAATGGTATTCTGGGTTCTGTTGTTACTAATACATGTGCAGCTTGCAGGGCACTTACAGGTTCTGACTGTTTCCTTACTTCAGCCCTGAGTCTTGAAGACGGAAGTGTTGAATGGAAACTTATCACCAGTGCTAATGGTTCTCTTACTCAGTTGATAGAGAAACTTGAAGAGAACGGGTGTATAGTTGAATTAACAAACACATCACATTTAACTGATGACAATCTGCTGACCGAAAGGCAGGAACAGATCATCCATGCAGCTGTCGAAAAAGGTTATTATAATTACCCAAAAAAAATAACGATCAAAGAACTGGCACTCATGTTTGATATTTCTCCATCTACACTCGGTGAGATCCTCCAGAGAAGTGAGAAAAAGATTATTTCTGAGTTTTTTCATAGTATATAATCTATAGGAATATATACTCAAGAAAATCCGACCAGAGGGAGGATTTTGTTCTGATAGTACTAAAAGATAAATAAATGCGGGGAGCGGGATTCGAACCCGTGAATACCTTCGTAACAGGATCTTAAGTCCTGCGCCTTGAGCCCCGGAAGATAGTTGATGTCCCGGTTTGGCCTGGCTTGGCTATCCCCGCAATATGGGATGTATAGATTTATTTCCCCTTATTTCAAACTATCGCATCGAAACTATTAAAAGTAAGTATGTCTTTTAACACACTACTGAATTATCAGATATACATATATATAAATAAACTATCAAGTATTAACATATNNAAGGAAAGATTATCAATGTCACGATTCCCAGAAGCTGAAGCTCATTTATTACATGTCAAGGTATGCATGGACTGCAATGCACGAAATCCTGTGAAATCCACCAGATGTAGAAAATGTAAATCCAAACAACTGCGAATGAAATCAAAAGAAAGTAGAAGTATTTAATACTAATATGAGCGTCGAAAATCAGTTAAATGAAATTGTTACTGCCCATGGTGCAGTACACCTGACCCTTATTGATCCGGATAATCAATCTCCTGATATGGCAGGTACGATGGCAGCCATGGCTGCCGAAGGTGGCACTGATGCTATCATGATAGGGGGCTCTACCGGAGTTGGGGGCAATATCGTGGATAATACAGTCAAAGCAATAAAGAAGCAGACTGACCTGCCCACCATACTATTCCCTGCTAATGCCGGTGGGGTAAGTAAACACGTTGATGCGATTTTTTTTATGAGTCTCCTTAACTCCAGGGATGTAAATTATGTCACTACAAACCAGGCCATTGGTGCTCCGATGATAAGAAAAATAGGAATTGAACCTATTTCCATGGCATACATCCTCATTGAGCCCGGGGGCACAGTAGGCTGGATGGGGGATGCAAGATTGATCCCTCAAAATAAACCTGCTCTGGCTGTTGCATATGCCCTGGCCGGGAAATATCTCGGCATGCATTATATCTATCTTGAAGCTGGCTCGGGTGCTGATAGAAACGTACCTCCTGTTATGGTTGGTGTTGTGAAGCACGCTGTAGGTGAAGAAACAAAGGTTGTTGTAGGTGGAGGTATCCGTGATGCAAAGACGGCGGAATCCTTAGTAAAGGCAGGTGCGGATATGATTGTCACCGGTACTATTGTAGAACAGGTCAATGATGTAAGATCCAAGATCGCAGAACTGGTAAAAGCAATAAAATCCAAATAAGTTTAGTCTTTGAATTCTATATAAGGTAACATTTCTTCAATCCCTTCCACTTTATCACAGAGGTCTTTCTGATCCCTGAATGGTCTTTTTCCAATAATAGTACGTGCACGTTTTTTACCTATACCAGGCAGGTGATATATCAATTTTTGATCTGTATTATTGATATCCAGTGGATAGGGTATCCCGGTGATCGAGCGCTGACCGTATCCTGATACTGTGATATCTACGAACCTGCCCAATGGCAGTTTGACAGGAATCCCGACCAGCAGTGGATATGATCCAAGTTGCCTGCCAAAAGTAATACCGTTATGTACCTCACACATCACATCCTTCAAGACCGTGCCAGTAGGCACCACGCGTTTTAACATAGGGTGATCGATCTTTTTTTGCACCTTTTTCTTGAATTTGATAAACTGGTCATGATATTGGTCAGTATTATTCTGTTTGCTCATGGGTGTATCCGGGAAGACCATCACCTGTCTAAGATTGATCCTCCTTATCATCAAGCCCATATCAAGTAGGTTCTCAAGGAATGCAAAGTTCAACCTGAATGTTTCAAGTGTTTCATTTTTAAGACCATGAATTATATTGATACCTGGTAGCAGTTCAGGCAGACCGTTCTCACCCCTGACACCTCCTATACGGTTGATGAGCCGGATTGCATCCAGTACGTCTTCAGGCATGGCTTTTAAATTATTTGCCTCAACGACTAATGGGTCTGCAGATTCCATACCCATTGCAGCCACATCTCCACAAGTGTGGTATTGTACAATTATCCTGGCGATCTTTTCAGACTCATCAGGAAACGCAGCAATAGTTCCTGGGTTAGCATTATCCATATGAAGTACCTTCAGTTGTGGGGCAGCTATGCGGATGCCTTTATATAATTGCTCTATTGCTATTGGATCTGGTCTTGGAAGCTCATCTCCTGTATCTTTTGCCATGAAACTAAACAGGTCACTCTGTCTACCAATCCTGAAATACCTGGCACCATTTTGATATAAGTAATTAACCTCGGATGTTATGTCTGTAATGTCCCTGAAATCAGGATCACCATAGAATGGTTCAGTACAAAAACTGCAATGATCAGGTCGACCGCATCCCCGGAAAGTTTCAAGTTCACACATCACATACGGGTAATCAGGATGCTGTTTGATCACAAATGCTCCTTTTACACTCCATCTGGCAATCTCCTGTGTGGAACGAGATCGATGTGGTATGGAATCAGGGTTGTAGAATGATGATTTTGATCCAAGTATATCATAAGTAAATGCTTCAATGTCCTTTAAGGCCAGTACCAGTCCGGGAAGATCAAATTCATCCGCTTTGCTACCACCCTGGGCACCGTATCCTAACCGTATGGGACCGCCCAGTATAACCGGCCTGTTCATGGCAGCATATGCAATATCTTTGATCTCTGATAAGTTGATAGGAATACCACGCAGGTATTTTCCGGGAACTGTCATGCCTGCGATGATAATGATCAATCCGGCTTTTTGAAAAATGGTCTGGCTTTTGCCTTTTCTTATCTGGTCTATGGTTAAGTAATGGATATGGTTTTGGGATATGCCTCTATCGATTATAGCACCTGCAATGTACCTGGGATAGGGTGAAATATAAGGCGGTACTCCTAAACAGGCGGGTTCATCTACATATCCGTCAATAATGAGGATGTGGATCGGGTTTTTCCTCCTTAATTTATTTAGTTATTTATTTACAAAGAATCTTTTGAACAAAATCCTCGCTAACGNNTCGGATTTTCTTGAGTATATAATCTATAGATTATATACTACAAGAATATCTCCTAATAATACTTTTGCTATAAAATCTATGGTATCAATTGTGAGCAATATTACAAAAATAATCGTACTACCAGGTCCGGCAAATAATCCTCCTGTAATTCCTGTCATTATTCCCCCTGTTAAGGTCAATTAAAAAGAATTAAGGTCAATGAAGTAAGAGTTTAGTACAGTTTAAAAGTTAATCCTAAAATACAATGCCATCAGATAAAATTCACACTAAAATAAATTGTATAATGCTTCTTATAATCCTGATCATAATGTTTATGGTTGGATTGAAAGATGTTCAACTCGTCATTACATTCGTGCTCACATATTTGTTCGCAACATATTTCTTAAGCCCGGACCTGGATATCGACAGTACTCCATACAAAAGATGGGGTGTTTTTAGAGTTTTATGGTATCCGTATAAGACGCTGATTAAACACGGAGGTATATCACATCATCCTATCGCCGGGCCAATTTCGATACTTCTGAATTTATTTATAATCCTGCTACCATTGCTTGTGTTTGCAAAGGTTATTCTCGGAATTCAGAGCATTTCAACTGAGATTGTCGGAGTGATCGTAATTGGCTGTTTGCTGCCGATTGAGATACATATCATCACAGATAAAATATTATAAAAATACAACAAATATCATTCAGGGTGGATGAATAGTTATAAATCTTAAATATAATTCACATCATCATTATTACAATTATGAAAAAACTATTTATAGTATAAACAATATATAACAAATCAGATGGGCATATAATTAATATCCTTTCCTACCCAATATATACAACCTGCAAAAATACCTTCTAAGAATAATATGTCCATCAATTCTTTTTCTTAAGAGGGTTGTCTTCGTGCCAAATATATTCAACAAACTACATCCGAAAATCCAGGATGCACTTTCACTAATAGGATTTACTGAGCCTACCCAACCCCAGGTACGTACTATTCCAAAAATATTAAAAAAAGAAAATCTGTTGCTTATTGCTCCTACCGGCAGCGGTAAGACTGAAAGTGCAATGCTTGGAGTATTTCATCATATACTTGATCTTAATGAATCAGAGCGCACTGGTATATCAGTATTATATATCACACCTCTGCGTGCACTGAATAGGGATATGCTTGGCAGGTTAGAAAAATTTGGTAAGTTACTGGATGTTGATGTCCAGGTACGTCATGGAGATACTTCAAAATACCAGCGGCAAAAACAAAGTCTACACCCGCCTGATGTTCTTATAACAACCCCTGAAACTCTACAGATACTGCTGGTCGGTCGCAGGTTACGTACTCACCTTGAGTCTGTGAAATATGTAATAATAGATGAAGTACATGAACTGGCATCCAGCAAAAGGGGTGCACAATTATCCATTGCACTTGAGAGACTTGTGGAAGTAGCTGGAGAGTTTAAAAGAATCGGTCTTTCTGCTACTGTTGGTAATCCTATTACAGTGGCAAGGTTTCTTGCAGGGACTTCCAGGGATATGAGCATTGTAGAAGTATCAATGTATAAGGACCTCGAATTCAACGTAATAACCCCCCGGATCACTCCTTTAGACCGTACCATTGCCCGTACATTAGCCTGCACACCTGAAATGTCATCGCACCTGCGAGTAATATGGGATATAGTAGATTCCCATAAATCTACTTTGATCTTTGTAAATACCAGGGAAGCTGCAGAAGCACTTGGCTCCAGGTCTAAAATGCAGGATAAATCCATAGGTGTACATCACGGTTCTCTGTCAAAAGAATCCCGAATAGAAATGGAGGACCAATTCAAGTCAGGAGAAATAAGAGGTCTTATTTGTACCAGTTCCATGGAATTAGGTATTGATATTGGAGATGTGGACCATGTAATACAATACATGTCGCCAAGGGAAGTATCCAGACTTATCCAGAGAGTAGGCAGGGCCGGACATTCTATTCATATGACATCAAGAGGGACGATCATTACCACATCTATAGATGATGTACTGGAATCGTGGGCTATAATCCATAGGGTCCATGAAGGTTTATTAGAGAAAACCCTCATCCATGAAGGATCTGCTGACACTATTGCAAACCAGATAGCAGGAATGGTACTGGATTTTGGTGAAATGGATAATGAGCAGGTTTACCATATAATAACAAGAGCATATCCATACCGCAATATTACCAGGCAACTGGTTGATACTTTACTTGAACAGGTAGACACAAACCGGCTGGTATGGTATGAAAAAGAGAAACAAAAACTAGGGAGACGCCGAAAGAGCTGGCAGTATTACTATTCAAATCTCTCAATGATCCATGATGAGAAGAAATATATTGTCCTTGATATTGTAAGCGGTAGATCGGTAGGAACACTGGATGAAATATTTATAATCAATTTCATCAAGCCTGGTGCTGTATTCATAGCCAGGGGGGATATGTGGAGGGTAATGGAAATAATCCATGACGGGCAGCGTATTAAGGTGGAACCTGTACGCGACCCTGGTGGAGAGATCCCGAACTGGATAGGGGAGGAGATACCTGTACCTTTTGAAGTGGCTGCAGAGGTATGCAATATCAGATCAGCAGTGGCAGAAAAGATCAAATCCGGTCTTTCGGATGATGAGATCATCAATGAGCTCCAGGGAATATATCCTTCTGATAAAGAAACTATTAGCAGTGTAATACAAATTATTCGCAAACAATTGAATGATGGGTTTATAGTGCCGGTTAAGGATACTATTGTAGTAGAAGATGCACAAATGTCAGTAATCATCAATATCTGCGGCGGTCATAAGGTCAATTTTACTCTTGGCAGACTATTAAGTGCACTGCTTTCTGCACGGTTAGGCACCAGCGTAGGTATGGAGATAGATCCGTATAGAATTAAACTGGATCTGCCTCGACGAGTTGGGGCAACAGATGTAATTAAACTTATCAATGATCTTGACGCGTCTTATGTAGAACCTATTATCGAGATGTCCCTTAAGCATACTACATTCTTTAAATGGAAGATGATACAGGTTGCCAAAAAATTCGGTGCTCTGAGTGTTGATTACGATTATACGCGGATTAGCATGCAGAAGCTGCTGGAAGTATATGAAGGATCGCCTATGTATGATGAAGCAGTAAGGGAAATATTCCAGGATAAACTGGATGTTCCCGGAACAAGAGATATAATCAGCGATATTACTGCCCAAAGGACCGTACTGGTACGCGGGGAATCAAGTCCTATAGGATTATCAGGGTTCACAGGTAGCCGTGACCTGGTTTCTCCTGCCAGGGCAGATGCTTCTATTATCGAGGCTTTAAAACTGAGGATCATGAACGATAGGGTGATCCTGTTCTGTGTTACCTGCAGGAAATGGGTATCAAGAAGAAAAGTCTCAAACGTACCTGATATCCCGGAGTGTCCGTTATGTGAGAGCAGGATGATAGCTGCTTTAAAACCCTGGGAAGAGGAAGAGATCAAAGTAGTGCGTAAGAGTGACAAGACTGCAAATGATATGAAAAGAAGTCGCAAAGTATACAGGAATGCCAATCTTGTACTGTCTCATGGCAAAACTGCTATCATTGCCCTGGCCAGTAGAGGACTGGGACCTGAGACTGCATCCAGGGTAATCAGGAAGATGCGCAGGGATGAAGACGGATTTTACCGGGATATCCTGGAAGCTGAGAGAAATTATGTACGTACCAAGAGGTTCTGGGATTAACAGGTATGATTCGGATTTATAGTACGTGGTGTGTTACTTAACTTTTCTAAATACCAATGTAACAATAGTACCTTTGGGTGTATTGTCTTCAACACACACATATCCACCATAGTATTGCATAACTTCCCTGACTACATATAATCCCAAACCTGTTTTCCCGGTTTCGCCATATGCAAATTTTTTATCAAATATCTTATCTTTTATTTCACCCGGGATCCCTATACCTTGATCAATAATACTAATTCTACAGTACTTTGCATCTCCTTCTATCTTAATGTCTATTCTATCGATTTTCCCATGAATTATAGCATTACTTATTAGATTCTCAAAAACAGAATTTAAGCATTCATTGGCCAGGACCTGAGATTGACCTTCAATGTTAAATGTGGTTGATGGATGATGTTTTATAACATCTTCCAGAATATCAGTAACAGAATATAATGTTAAGTCACTATGGGATGAGAAAAATAGTTCAAGATCCTTCATTCTGTTTATTTTTTCAATACAAATAGTAATGCGATCAAGTGCCATTTCAAGAATTTTTTCTTTCTTGTTTTCTTTATAAAGTATCAAAGCACCATTAATAACTGTCAGGTCATTCATAATTTCATGCCTTATAATATTATTTATAAGATTGAGATGTTCGTAGTATTCCTTTGATTTTTCATCTGTATTGTTAATTTGTTTTTNNTGAATTTTTATGGCATTTGTCATAAATTTATTCAAATAGAAAAATAAACAGAGTTTATTTTTTTATAATGTATATTTTGGTTAATATATAATCGTGATGGTATAAGTATTTAACACTACTGATTTTGAATTATAGTACTTCGCATGTATAATTTGGAAGTATAGACATAGTATGGTATACTATTGCAATTCGTGTCAGTGAATTATTATCCAAATCTTTCTATTTTTCCTCTGACTTTAAGAAAAAAATAGTTAATATTAATATTAATGAACAACTAAAATAGTATGATTATACATGAAAGCACTTGAGAAAATATTCGGACGGACTGCACAAATGGTAGTCCTTGAAAACCTTATCAGACATAAGAATGAAACAACATATCTTTCAGGCATTGCAGAAGAAACAGGTCTGTCCCATTCAAGCGTAGCAAGAGTGATCGACCCCCTTCTAAAAGAAGATATTGTTATTGAAGAACGTATGGGAAAACAAATACGTACTTTCAAACTGAACATGGATCATGAAGTTACCAAACTTATACTTATTTTTCATACCAGGCTCTATGAAATATTACCTTGAATACATGATCTGATAATAACAGGATAGATTTTAATATGAACAGCGGACTCGATGAAATTCAGACACATCGCTATTCACGCCATATTATGCTCCCTGAGGTCGGCGAAAAAGGACAAAAAAAACTTCTTAGCTCCAAAGTACTCTGTGTCGGTTCAGGAGGTTTGGGTTCACCGGTGATACAGTATCTGGCTGCTGCTGGAATAGGGACTATTGGTATTATCGATGATGATAAGGTTGAGCTAAGTAACTTACAGAGGCAGGTCATACATGGAGGGAATATAGGTAAACCGAAGGCCTTATCCGCAGCCGCATACGTGGAAAAATTAAACCCTGATGTTAAGGTATTGCCTATGGAGATGAGGCTGGATGATGGTAATGTACGGGATATTATACCGAATTATGATATGGTAGTGGACTGTTCTGATAATTTTGAAACACGATTTATGGTAAATGATGCATGTATACTGACAGACACACCACTCTCCCATGGTAGTATCTTCAAGTATGAGGGACAGGTTATTACAATCCTTCCATGGGATGGACCGTGTTATCGCTGTATTTTCGAGCAGCCGCCGCCAAATGGAATGGGACTAACAGCAAGTAGGATCGGTGTATTAGGTGTACTTCCCGGCGTCATTGGTGCTATCCAGGCTACTGAAGTAGTAAAATATCTTCTTGGGATCGGAGAGTTACTGGTAGGCAGGATGCTCTATTACGATTCGCTTTATATGACCTTTGATGAAATAAATATACAAAAGAATCCGAAATGTTCTGTTTGCGGGGAGGAGTCTTAAAATGGTAGGAAACACATTTGGAAAAGCTTTTGCAATAACAACATGGGGGGAAAGTCACGGTCCTGCAATAGGTGTTGTCATAGATGGCTGCCCTTGTGGACTTGAGCTTACAGAGGCTGATATCCAGCATGAACTTGATAGGAGGCGTCCCGGCCAGAGTGACGTATCCACACCACGTAAGGAAGATGATAAGGTAGAGATCCTTTCCGGTATTTTCCAGGGTAAGACCACTGGTACGCCCATCTCATTATTGATCTGTAATAAGGATGCGGATTCCAGTAAATACGAAAGTATCAAAGATACTCCTCGTCCCGGACATGCGGATTATACTTACTTCATGAAATATGGTTTTCGTGATTACAGAGGGGGAGGACGAGCTTCTGCCAGGGAAACTGCAGCACGTGTAGCAGGTGGTGCAATAGCTAAAAAAGTATTAGTTGCGCATGGTATTGAAATACTGGCACATGTAGTGGAACTTGGCAGTGTTAAAGCCTCTCCTGTTACTATTGATGAGATCCGTACCAATGTGGAATCAAATCCTGTGCGGTGTGCAGACCTAAAAGCCGCAGAAATTATGCTTGGCAAGGTCAAACAGGCAAGGTCAAATAACGACAGCATAGGCGGGATTGTTGAGATCATTGCTCTGGGAGTCCCTCCCGGATTCGGTGAACCTGTATTTGATAAACTGGATGCTGATATTGCCAGGGCTTTAATGGGGATCGGAGCAGTTAAAGGTGTGGAGATCGGAGCAGGTTTTGTATGTGCAGGTTTGACAGGTAGCCAGATGAACGATCCGTTTGAGATTAACAATGGAAAAGTAGTATGTACTTCCAACAATGCCGGAGGTATCCTGGGCGGCATATCCAGTGGAGAGAATATCATATGCAGGATCGCTGTTAAACCAACACCATCTATTGCCAGACCACAGAAAACAGTAGACCTGCTGAGTCTGTCTGATACTGAGATTGTTATTCAGGGCCGGCATGATCCAACGATCCCACCAAGGATCATTCCTGTTGCCGAGGCAATGATGGCACTGGTACTTGCAGACCATTTGATCAGGGCAGATCATTTATCCTGATCATTAGTCCGGTTCCTGAAATAGAAGAAGTTATATAAATAAAAAAAGTGAAATAATAATGTTGATGCAACTGGTTGTCAATGGAATTGTTGTAGGAAGTATCATTGCAATGGGTGCCATAGGTCTGACAATGGTATATGGCATTCTTAATTTTGCTAACTTCTCCCATGCGGATTTTATGGCTCTTGGTGCATATATTGCTTTTTTATTGAATGTAACGCTTGGTCTTAATATTATATTATCATTTTTTATTTCTATTGTTATTACCGGTGCGATCGGTGTTCTTCTTGATTTTCTTGTATGGAAACCTATGCGAAAAAAAAAGGCAGACCTGGTATCACTGATCATCATTTCCATAGGTATTGCCCTGATTATTAGAAATGGTTTAATCTTTTTCTGGGGAGGCGGTTCCAGGCATTATGACCTGCCAGTACTCAAAGGTACGGAGATGTTCGGGGTAATAGTAACTTATAATCAGATCATTGCATTTGGAACAGCTCTGGTATTTATGATAATAGTCCATTACCTTTTGAAATATACCAGAACAGGAAAGGCAATGAGAGCTTTATCAGATGACATTGATCTTGCAAGGATATCAGGTATTAACGTAGATAAGGTTATCCAGTGGATGTGGTTTGTAGGAATAAGCCTCGCTGGTGCGGCAGGTGTATTGTATGCACTTGAGACAGCAATCAGGCCTAATATGGGGTGGTTCCTTCTTCTTCCTATGTTTGCAGCAGTTATACTGGGTGGGATTGGAAATCCATACGGTGCAATAGTAGGAGGAATGATCATCGGGCTTTCCCAGGAAATAAGTACTCTTTTCCTTCCGTCTGAATATAAACTCGGAGTGAGTCTGGCAATCATGATAGTGGTACTGTTGTACAAGCCGGAAGGGATCTTTAAGGGGACTAAGATATGATCGAGTATTTAGTTGCTATTGGTCTGATCACCGGGATTTTTGCTATATTTGCTCTTGGGCTAAATCTTGAGTGGGGATTTACAGGGTTGATAAATTTCGGACATGTAGGCTTTCTGGCTATTGGTGCATATACTACTGTACTGCTGAACCAGGGTGGTTTTCCACTCTGGATATCCATGGCAGCAGGTGTGGTCCTGGCAGGATTTTTTGGAATGCTGGTAGGTATTCCTACTCTTAAGCTTAAGGCTGATTATCTGGCTATAGTAACTATCGGTTTCTCAGAGATCGTCAGGTTGATATTGCTTAATGAGGATTGGCTTACCAGGGGACCAATGGGACTGCACGGTTTTGATAGACCTTTTGAAGCACTGATACCTTTTGATTATAATTATTTTCTTTTTCTTTTTACTTTTGTCTCACTGGCTGTTATTTATATACTGCTTGAACAATTGGTGCACTCTCCATGGGGCAGAGTGTTAAAATCAATACGGGAAGATGAAGATGTTGCTTCTGCTTTAGGCAAGAATGTATTCTCTTATAAGATACAGGTATTGATACTCGGATCTGCTATTGCCGGATTTGCAGGTGCCTTGCTGGC
This sequence comes from Candidatus Methanomarinus sp. HR1, assembly GCA_002926195.1. Classification (GTDB taxonomy): domain Archaea; phylum Halobacteriota; class Methanosarcinia; order Methanosarcinales; family Methanocomedenaceae; genus Methanomarinus. The sequence goes on from MZXQ01000297.1 coordinate 19,274, forward strand.
TTTTAATCTTCAGTACATCAATCCCAGGAACTTTATACCTATGGAGACTTTCTATGCCTGGATCATTGTTGTTCTTGGAGGAAGTGGAAATAATAAAGGCATTATTGTTGGTGCATTTATGTTGCAGTTCTTTTACAGCGGTACAAGATTACTGCAGGATTTCATTATGTTCGATTCTACTCAAATGGCCTCGTTACGAATTATGATTATTGGTTTACTGCTAGTGGTCTTTATGATGTATAAACCGCAGGGGTTGTTGGGTAAAAAAGAAGAACTGGGACTGGGGAGATAACATGAAGCACAGTTTACTCGAAGTAAAAGAAGTAAAAAAACAATTCGAGAGTATCCTGGCAGTTGATGATTGTTCCCTAATTGTAAAAAAGCAGGCAATAACTGGCCTGGTCGGTGCAAACGGTGCTGGTAAGACTACACTATTTAACCTGATAACAGGTTACTATAAAGCAGATAGCGGAAAGATCCTTTTTAATGATATCAGGATAGACGATATGCCTACTTTTAAAAGAGCAAGGATAGGCATGGTCAGGACTTTCCAGATAACTAAGGCACTGTCCAGGATGACAGTGCTTGATAATATGATGCTTGGTCCCAAAGGACAGAGCGGAGAAAAGATATGGAATATATGGCTCAAATCAGGCAAAATATCCAAAGAAGAGGATATGGCAAAGGAAAAGGCTCTTGAGATCCTCGACTTTTTTAATATGCTGCACATGAAGGATGAATATGCAGGTGCCCTTTCAGGAGGACAGAAAAAATTATTAGAGATGGCAAGATCATTGATGATCGATCCGATAATGCTCTTATTGGATGAACCTTTTGCAGGGGTCAATCCCACTCTGGCTAAGAAAATGGTGATTTATATCAAAGAACTAAGAGAAAAGGGTATGACCTTTTTAATAATAGAACATGATATTCCTTTGATCACCAAGGTAAGTGATACACTCAGCTTTATGAGCCAGGGTAAGATCATTTTAGAGGGAACACCTGAGGAAGTAAAAAAGGACCCAAGAGTCCGTGATGCATATTTAGGAGGGGGAGATTGAGTTTACTTGAAGTTGAGGGGGTGGTCTGTGGGTATACTGATATGGATATTCTACAAGGTTTATCCATTCATGTAGACAGAGGCGAAATCGTATCTATTATAGGTCCCAACGGAGCAGGTAAATCCACGTTACTTAAGGCCATTATCGGATTGCTTAAGCCGAGAGATGGTCATATCTTTTTTAATGGAAAAGATATTACTATTGAGCATACTGAGAAGATCGTAGCATTGGGCATAGGTTATGTACCTCAGGAAAAAAATGTGTTTAATTCTCTTACTATAATGGAAAATCTGGAAATGGGAGCTTTTCTAAAGCGTAATATAGATGATATCACCAATGAGATTTTTAATATGTTCCCTGTATTAAGAGAAAAAAAGAATCAAAGAGCATCTACTCTAAGTGGCGGTGAA
>MZXQ01000297.1:20783-20979 GCA_002926195.1 Candidatus Methanomarinus sp. HR1
AGTTGTGTTTGATAAGATAACGCATATTAATAATGCCGGTACTACTGTTTTGATGGTAGAACAGAATGCTAAGATGGCTTTATCCATATCAGGTAGGGGGTATGTCCTTGAGATGGGGCAGAACAGGCTGGAAGGAGAAGGAATGTCACTGTTAGAGGATGAAAAGGTAATGAAACTGTATTTGGGAGAAGAATAA
>MZXQ01000297.1:21006-21878 GCA_002926195.1 Candidatus Methanomarinus sp. HR1
TATTTGCTATTAATGCATCAAACGGTAAGCAGATCCGGAACTATTCCATGAATGAACAACAACAATTAAACCTTGATGAATGTAAAGAAATTGGAAAATTGGAAATGTCAAAAGACGTTGTAATTACACTAAATGCCATGGGTGTATTAGCTTATTTTGCGTTTGGATTTTTTTTCACGTCACTGTATACACTATTTACCGGGGAAGTTGGCTTTAACATCACGAGCGGCACAATTCTTGGCACAATTGTTATTTCAGTAACTCTCATAATTGGTACAATAGTACTGCACGAACTCATCCATGGAGTATTTATGTCAAAATATGGTGGCAAGCCGAGTTATGGTGCCAGTATTGCACATTATATTCTCCCCTATTTCTACGCCACCACAAAAACTATTTTTACACGCAACCAGTTCATAGTAATCGCTATTGCGCCGTTGGTTGTGATCTCCCTGGTTGGGATTGGTTTTATGGCTGCTTTTCCATCGATTGCGCACTGGATGTTCATACCGTTTGTAATAAATGCTTCCGGAGCAGTGGGTGATTTGTGGATTACACGTAACATACTTCGATATCCGAAACATGTATTGCTGGAAGATCGAAAAACCGGGCTGATAATTTATGGCAAAGAAACCGATAAACCCATGAATATCTCTACAACAGGATTTTGCTCGGAATTTTCTAAAGTATTCACACTCTGTATTGTTGCGACGGGGTTTCTGATGATTATAACGCCAATGACCCTGGATATTTTAGGAGTGGAATCTTTTACAATCGAACCCACGAATAGTATTTACACAATTTTTGAATGGAATAGCTCAGAGGAAGGTTTCGGACTCAGTTTATATCCTCTGTCAATATTAGCCATAAGC
>MZXQ01000297.1:21931-23311 GCA_002926195.1 Candidatus Methanomarinus sp. HR1
ACATTGCAACTTTTGATAAGGATTTTCTAAAAATGAAATCTGTAAAGGTTATAAGAGAATGAACTACTTTTCGCTATCGCAAGGGAACTTCAAAAATGTCATACCAGGAATATCTTGCTGCCAGGGATGTTATGTCCACTCTCGGTCAGCCTGTTATTACTGCTATTTTCATAATTTCACTAACCCTTGGAATTATCTCGATATACCATATACTATCAGGGGATAAGCGTGCATACAGACTTGCAGCCCGACTGCGAAAAGCAGATACAGTTCTTCTGATCATAGGCTTTTTGATCATCACATGGTTCCATCTGCGTATATACCAGACCATTGAAGTAGTCTATCCATCGGAACTGTCTGACCATATGCAAAAAAACCTGGGTGAACACATCACTTCCCTTAAATTTGCGGTCCCCATGTGGATAGAGGCCGAGAAACTCTATTTCTGGACCTTATGTATATCAATATTCCTCACTATCTCCGAACCCGGATATAACGATCTTAAGTCCGGGATAATTACTGTATTCTCATCAAGTTTGAATATTATATTTGCAGTGTTTGCTGTTTTTACCTACCTATTGTCCAATCCTTTTATTGAACCGTTATCAGGATTGCACACAGAGATCACGCAATGGTACCAGTTGAATGTTATAAGTGACCCTGATGTGATTTACCAGACCCTTTACCAGCTTTATTTTCGAATAACATATTTTTACAATTCAGAGTATATGTGGACCCACCCACCCATGCTGTTTATTGCTTATGCTTCATTAGTGGTGACTTTTGTCGGATGTGTGTTCATGCTATTGCGTACAGAAGTGTTTTTTGATAAGGTATCATACAATCATGCCAAAGTAGGATATTTGCTGCTTACAGTTGGGATGTTGTTAGGCTATCCATGGGCCGTGGCAGCCTGGGGAGAAAGTTCATGGTGGTGGGACCCTAAGGTCAGCGGGAGTATTATGATGTGGGTGCTGTATTCTGCATATTTGCACTTAAGAATTTACTCAAAATATGACTCAATGCGAAAGGCTACTGCTATTCTGGGGATATTATGCTTCTTGTCACTGGTATTAACTTATCTGCTGACATATATAGCACCCGGGATACATGCTGTATCACAGTGAGAAAAAAAGTCTTAATGCATCGACCGGGATTCGAACCCGGGTAGTAGGCTTGGAAGGCCTAAGTCATAGCCACTAGACCATCGATGCAATATAGAATATACCATCTGTATAGCACTATCTGATTTAATCTTTTCGCAGATTATAGAAAATCGATATACTTAAGTAATAACATTATTATAAAAAATATAGGATATTTTTAAAATAATTAAAGGAGGATTTTATTGTGAAAAAAAATCGACTCATAAAATTACTT
>MZXQ01000297.1:23323-26084 GCA_002926195.1 Candidatus Methanomarinus sp. HR1
TGAAGCAATCATAGGAACACTGCTGCCTATCACAGGTGATCTGGCTCAGTTCGGTGGACCTATGGAAAATGCGGCCAAACTTGCTATTGATGAAGTAAATGCGAACGGTGGACTATTAGGATCAGAAGTATCACTGATTAATGAAGATTCCCAGACAGCAGAGATTGCAGGAGTGGATGGTGCTAATAAACTGGTCAAAGTAAACAAGGTCCCTGCATTGATCGGGGCTGCAGGCAGTGGTGTAAGCCTTGCTATTATTGATATTACCACAGGTAATAATGTAGTCCAGATATCCCCATCCAATACAGGTACTGACTTTACTACCTATGCTGATAATGACTTCTATTTCAGGACATGCCCATCAGATGCCCTACAGGGTAAAGCTATGGCTATTCTTGCAGTGAATGAAAACTATACACTTGCCAGTACTCTTGTACTTAAGAATGCATATGGCGTTGGTTTTGAAGAGATCTTTGTTGAAGAATTTGAGAAACTGGGTGGTCAGATAATAGATCGGGTAAAATATGATCCCCAGGCTACAACTTTTGATTCTGAGATCGCAAAAGCCAATGCGAATAATCCGGAAGTCATTGTTTTGATTTCCTATCCTGAGACAGGAAGTCTGATCCTTAAAGCTGCTTACCAGAAAGGTGTATTAGATAATACCGACTGGCTGTTATCAGAAGGGCTTAAGGATGATTCACTGGCAGAAATGGTAGGTAAGGATGTCGATGGCAATTATATAATTGAAGGTCTTAAAGGTACAGCTCCTGATCCAAGAGAAGCTGGTCCGGCATATGAGACCTTTAAAAATGCGTTGGTAAGTGCATATGGAGTTGAACCAACGACATTCACAGCCAATACATATGATGCTGCAGCCATTATAGCCCTGGCAATAGAGAGTGCAGAAAGTGCAGACGGAACTGCTATTCGGGATAACATCAGGACAGTAGCCAATCCGCCAGGAGAAGAAGTTACGAATATCAGCAGAGGCCTGGAGTTGATCAGAGAAGGAAAAGAGATCAATTACCAGGGTGCATCAGGTGACATTAACTTCGATGACAATGGAGACATAACAACAGCATATTATGCTGCATGGTCTGTTGGTACGAACGGTAGCGTCGTGTGGGGAGATAACATAGATATTTCGTGATCGGGATAAAGAATGGTATTGAATATCAACGGTATGTTAACAGTGCTTAAACCAGTTATCTATGAATAGAGGTGCAGTCCATCAATGAAATTCACATTAAAGCCAGGGTCCTATGATCTCTACCTGATGATCATTACAGCCTTAACGCTGGTCATGATGGGTCTGGTATGCTTATATGGTATCTGGGTCTACTCTTATACAGAGCAGTCTGATCCTTTCTGGACCGAGACTGCTCTATATGAGGATTATATCAACAGTATGAACCAGTTGATGTATCCATTTGCCGTACTGCTACTAATAGTGCTTGGGCTGTGCATTCCCAAGAGGATTATATCAAAAAAGCAGCTTCTGGCAGCTGGAGCAGTTCTATTGGGTATGACCTTTATTGTTGAGCGCCTGACCGATATTAATACAAGTCTGGAATTTCTTCTTGGAGTTTCCATATTGTTACAAACAGTAGTTATGATATTGACCATACTTCGACAAAGCGGTCTTAAATATGAAAGTGAAGGATATTTTATCAGGGTCGGGTCTTCTATGCTGCATCTGGGAGTGGTGGTGTTCATCTTTGATTTCGTGAGTATGAGATCAAGTATTCACCACATCAATATTTTCTGGGTAGCTACTGTGCTAATAACTGCAGGTACTGTATTGTCCTTCTATTCTGATAAGATCAGGACCTGTTTAATATCCCGACGGTTGTAAGTGATCAATGAACAGATACAAATAATATTATATCCTTATAGAAAAAAAAGTATTTCATTTAATTGGATTTTCAATAGTAAACAATATTATAGATTATATTTATATATACTATTTATCATAATAACAGGACCATACATGAATAAAACACTGAAATTCGGGAATAAAACCGCTAATGCTGATATTCGCAAGCTTTCTGACATAATAGAAGTCTTACTTGACAGGGATATACTGCAAAGCAGTGATAGGGAATTATATTATATGTACCGTGACCTGTCACTAAGCCGCAGTGACTATGATATCATTAAAGCACATCATCTAAGGTATGACATTACGATCATACCTCCTGGTATGGTGGGTAGGGAGTATGTGAAAACGAAGGGACATTACCATCCCAAAGTACCTGGAACTGATCATTCTTATCCTGAAGTGTATGAAGTGCTAGGAGGAGAAGCCTGTTATTTGCTGCAAAAAAAAGAGCGTGGGATCATTACCGATGTAATATTAATACGGGCCTTTGAGAATGATAAAGTGATCATACCACCTGAATATGGTCATGTAACTATAAATGCAAGCAATAAGGAATTAACAATGGCAAACTGGATATCTGATGATTTCTCATCAGTCTATAAGCCGTATGTCGAGCATCATGGAGCAGCTTATTATATGGTACAGGATGGGTTAATACCAAACCCTTGTTATGAGGAAGTACCACAGATAAGGGAGGTCGTACCTAAGAGCCTGAATAAAGAAGGATTCCTTAAGAATAAGGAGATCTACGGGCTTGTTCGTGATATTGAAAAATTGGATTTCCTGAACCGACCGCAGGATTTTGAGTGGGATTGTTAAATTAAACACAGATATGAATAACTCAGGAGAACAAAATCCTCGCTAACGCTCGGATTT
>MZXQ01000297.1:26097-26217 GCA_002926195.1 Candidatus Methanomarinus sp. HR1
AGTTATATTTGATATACTATAAAAAGATACATAAAAACATCCACGCAGGAATGCAAAGAATATCTCCTTTTTGTTCAAACATATTCCTTGTAACCACTATACCAAAGCAAAGATTATAAA
>MZXQ01000297.1:26233-26594 GCA_002926195.1 Candidatus Methanomarinus sp. HR1
GATCCATGATACGGGTCGGATGTCTTATGTGATCTCTGACGTATCAGGTTTGTTGATCATATTACTATCTATTCTAATACTTGAATGTGAGGAGGAAAATCTACAATATGAACATGAAATTGATCATAACCATTCCGGCATACAATGAAGAAAAAACCATTGATAAGGTGATCAAAGAGATTCCCCGTCAAATAGATGGAATCAAAACTGTAGAGGTACTGGTTATCAATGACGGCTCAACAGATAACACTGTAACTGTAGCAAAAAATGCCGGTGCCGACTGGATCACTACTCTAAAAACCAACCGTGGTCTTGCTTTTGCATTTAGAACAGGCCTTGAAGCTGCACTTGGAAAAGGTGC
>MZXQ01000297.1:26605-28993 GCA_002926195.1 Candidatus Methanomarinus sp. HR1
TAGAACAAAAGGCAGATATTGTCCTTGGCTCAAGGTTCCTGGGGCATATTGAGCATATGTCTCCCCAGAAACGGATCGGTAACATTATTGCCACACGTGTAACAAGAATGGCATCAAAATATCCTGTAACAGATGCCCAGACCGGGTTTAGAGCATTTTCAAGAGATGCCGCACTGCACATGAATATACTATCCGAATATACCTATGTACAGGAGACTATTATGCAGGCTATGAATAACAACCTGACCATGGTTGAGATCCCCATCGATTTTAGAAAACGTGAAGGTAAGTCACGGCTTATGAGTGGTGTATTTAATTATGCTTCACGGGCAACCTCTACAATTCTTAGGACATACCGTGACTATCAACCCATTACTGTTTTTTCCTTTCTCGGTATGCTATTTATTTTAGCAGGTACAGTTACCGGATTTAGGGTTTTTGTCCATTTTCTTCAAACAGGTATGGTTGCTCCCTATCTGCCGACCGCAGTACTTACCACTATCTTCTGGATACTGGGTGCACAGATGTTTATATTCGGGTTGATCGCTGATATGATAAAAACACAACGGCAGGTACAGGATGAGATCTTGTATCGGTTGAAGAAGATGAAGTTCGGGTAGGTNNTAAATTATACTTGAGTTATCACACAGCAAAGTTGCATTGCTTTTCTCAAATTTCTCAAGTTCCAGCCTGTTAAAATAATTCACTGAATAATAAATATAAACAGGATCATCCCAGGCAGATAAGAATTCATTTGAGAACTCAACATCTTTTGTTCCTAAAAATCTTAGCCATTCTGATTTATCATACATTTTATAGTTAAATAAACCAGGTGCAATAACCTCTCTGTTACTCCACCCCAAAACCCATGGTGCATCATAATTAGTTGCAAATATGTATGCATCAGGTTCAGTATTATAAGCCATCTGTTCGATGGTCTGTAACTGGTTATCGCTTAGTAAAGGTCTTACATGTGTTATCTGATCTGCAAGTATTATGCCGCTTGATATCAGCAGCAATGACACTGCGGCTATTCCGAGCTTCCTGGATATTAATTTTGATTCTAAAAAACCATAATTCAATCCTGCACCGGCAAGGATTATAAGTAAAAGATCAAGGGATATTATAAGGCGTTTAAAAAAGAATAATTGAAAAACCACAATTGCAGAATTTATCAAAAACCCGTATAATAGTCCGCTCCATTTTTTCTTAAGCAGGACATATATCAATCCGATAAGTCCGAAAGGCAGGTATGCAAGTGATACCCATTCATATATTTCAAATCCGAAGAATGTACCTCCGCCTCCGGAGGATTCAACTGTTTGGACATTTGATACTGCTGTATTTACTATTGAATTAATCATAGGCAGATTATATTCAAGCCTTGGGATCCAGAATGGTGCAATAAGAATCGCAGTTGCAACCACTACAAATATAATTTCCTTTTTTCTTGATCGAATAAAATAAGGGATCAAGATCAATGAGAATAATAAAAACTCAGGCCTGTGATATATACCCAGGCCCGCAAACATCAACACAAGTGGAGTGAATTTCTTTTTCTCAAGCAGGTATATAGCCATAAGCAAGAGGATAAGGCCAATTACATTCTTGAGATACAAGTATGTGAACATAGTATATTGTGTATATGAAATTGCATACAGTAAAGCAGCAATAACAGCACAACGCTCATTAAAAAGCTGTCTTGTCAGGATAAAGACCGGGAGTATAAGAAGAGCACATAAAAAAGGGAAAAATATCTTAAAGAATTGCATTGCATCATACCCTGCAAAGATGTATAATATATCTGTTAATATGAACAGTCCTTGAGGGTACATTGATTTTAACCAGTCAGGAAGTGTACTCTCAGGGATATGGGGCAGGTTATCAATATATGTCTCTATGGCATATTTATAAAAACCAGGATCATAGCCAAGAGGAACCTGGGTATGTAAATATGGCATAATACGAACTATAAAGACAAACAATGCAAGTATTAAAAGAATAAGCCATATGTGTGGAATTTTTTTATTATCATTTTGTTCATTATTTTTTAGCCTTAATAGAGCAGGGATACAAAAAAGAGGCAGGATATATACAAATAACATAAAATTAATATCATTTGGGCTAATTACATCCATTTCTTTAAGCAGTACTATGACTATAAAGATTATGCATAGCTGGGCATAACTGGACTCAAGTATCTTTTTTATTTCCATCATATAGCTTATGATCACTATTTATTATAAAGAATGCTATAATAAAGAGGTGATCATTAGACACGGGTTAAATTGATATGTATAAAATAGAGGAGGTGTCTACCTCGAAAGCTTCTGAACATTGATACCTGTATTTAGTATTCACAATGTCATAATATGATAAACACTATCT
>MZXQ01000078.1 GCA_002926195.1 Candidatus Methanomarinus sp. HR1
CCCTCCAACATATGCCTTTTGAGTTTACAGATATTGGCAGGTGGTGGTACAAGGAGATAGAAATTGATATAGTCGCATTGAATGAGGATACCGGAAAAATTCTATTCTGTGAATGTAAGTGGAGCGAGCTGAAAAGAAAAGATGTTAATAGAATATTAATTGACCTTAAAGAAAAGTCAACCGCTGTCAAATGGCACAAACATGAGCGTTCGGAATACTTTGGATTGATCGCAAAAAAAATTGAAAATAAGGCAGATTTACGGGAACATGGATATATTGCGTTCGATCTACAGGATATGATCAAATAGCTGCATTGTAAAAATGGTTCTAACTCCTTTTGTTCGAAAGCATTTTTTCAGTAATATGATAATGTTTTGACTCTGTCATGAAATACCAGATCCTTTTTTTCATAGTATATCAAGTATAACTTGATATATCGAAAATGCTCACTCCGTTCACATTTTCTAATCTTCGGCTCTTCTGAGAGCCTCAGTCAAGAAAATCCGACCGAAGGGAGGATTTTGTTATTCGTGCCTCAATGCGTCTACAGTATTCATCTTCGCTGCTTTATTTGCGGGATATACACCTGCGATCAGACCCACAATTACTGATACACTAAAACCTACCAGTATTAGTTCAACTGGAAATACCGGTGGCATTCCCATTAACATCTGTACTGCGTAGGCTCCTGTAACTCCCAGTACTATACCAAGCAATCCACCGATCACACTCAATACAATCGATTCTACAATAAACAGGAGCAGGACATTAGAATTGGTGAAACCCAACGATTTCATTATCCCAATTTCGCGGGTTCGTTCTGTTACTGTTACCAGCATGATGTTCATGATACCTATTGAGCCTACGACCAATGCGATCAAAGCAACTGAAATAAGCAATGCTGCCAGAGCATCAGATAATCGGCCCAACCCGTCCAGGTCTTCTGCCTGATTCGACATAAAATATGGTTTTGCATCATTATTATCCATATCACGTGTAGGGACACTAAAATGACGGGCCAGCCTTTTATCAACTTTTTCATCTGTTTCCCTTATTGTGTCCAGGCTGGATGCCATGGCCAAAAAAGCGCTATAATCATTTTCTCCCAGTATTTCATTTAATGTTGAGGCCGGAATTAAGATATCATTATCTCCAATCGCACCGGATGGAATAAACGATTCTTTTGATTTTTCAATAATTCCCTTGACTATGAATTTCCTGGTAATAATATTGCCATCGTTTGTACGAAATGTGATATCAATAGAATTTTGAGTGGAAATTGTGCGATCAAATTTATCATACGCTACATCATGACCAATGACAGTTACATACTTGTCCTTATCATTCAAAAAAGATCCTTCTTCCAGTTCAATATTCGTAATTTCTTTTATATCTTCAGTAACTCCGGAAATTTCGATATGTTTGGAAGTGGAATAGTATGTGACTTCGGCAGATTTTTGCTTAAAGGGTGAAATGCCCACTATACCAGGAGTATTATCGATCAGTTTCATTTCATTTTCGTAGAAAAGGTTTGGTTCCTTGCCAAATACTGCGATATAGTTTGTGCCTGCATCCAAGGACAGGTCTGCAAAATACTGGTTGAAACTGGCTCCCAGGGATACATTGGCAATCACCGCAGCCACACCGATAACAATACCAAGGGTAGTGAGGATTGACCTCATCTTGGCACTTCTTATGCTTCCCGCAGCGATACGCATGGACTGTACAATGTTTACCATAAAGTTCACCTCTTTAATGCTAATGTTTCTTGCGTCTGTATATCACAATACCTGATATGGTAAATATGGCAAGCAGTATTCCTATTCCTGCTAGTCCGCTTCCGCCATTAGGCTCATTAGATACCATTTCAAGGCTCAAACCGTCAATGAATGTTTCATGCTGGTTGACCCCGTTTTTGTACTGTGCGATCAAAGTTAGGTTTTTCGTTGTACTATCATTTGATTCTGTTACAGCATCAAATTCCACAGTGAACAGTTCATCATGATCCATGGATCCGATGAAATATTCCATAGGAGAGAATTCAACACCCTCAGCCCGTGGTTTGATAGATACTGAAGTTAATGTAGAGGGATGAGTATTGACAATATCGAACTCAAGGTTTGCCACACCATTCTTAAGAGTCATAGGTTTAGTAGGAATAACTTTGATACCTGCCGAATCGACCTTGAGAGGGATGTTCCAGTCATAATTATAAGTATATGAACTTCCGGCCACAATAAATTCCAGGTGTTTGGTACCGTCCCGGGCAGTGTCATCTACCTTAATATTATAGGTAAGATTGAGCGCATCTCCTGGTCCAAGGATACCGATATCATGATATGATTCGTTGATTACCTCAATATCATCTATACTTACAAGAGTTGCAGACCTGACCCTGGCGTTTGTGTCATACTCCTCACCATCAATAGTGATGGTATACTGGGTGGCAGTGTTTTTTAATGTAAAGGTTACTGTTCCTTCATCACCTGGCATTAATACTTCGGGTTCTGTCTTGATCTGCTCAAGCTGGATGGTCCCTCTGCTATCAAATGTATCTGAACCTGCGCCAACCCAGATATCAAGTGTCTTTTCCGTCCAGGTCGTGCTTTCATCATCCTGATAGTGTACCTTTATCGATCTGGTACCAGGCCTTGCATTTTCATCTACATACAGGTGGTATTCCAATGATGTGTGTCTATCAGGTGTTAAGATACCGATATTTCTTAGCGTTTCATCTCCCGCATCCAGGGAGAATGGGTATGATGGAATAAATTTAACCGAAACATCCTCGGCCCTTGTGTTACCGATATTTTCAATCTTTATCCATACGTTTACATATTGCCCGATCTGTGCCGGATTCGGGTCACATTTTACTATATCAGCCCTGAGTGCAGCACCACCTGCCGAAACTGAGGTCACGGAAATGGTAAATATCAATGCCACTATAAACAAAGACCCCAATAAATTCATATATTTCCTTATAT
>MZXQ01000296.1:0-4324 GCA_002926195.1 Candidatus Methanomarinus sp. HR1
ACAGTTATTACCAGGCTGATCAAACTTAAGACCACAGCTATTATAAACATACTATTAAATCCCCACATATCAGAGACTATACCACCCAACAGTGCACCGAATATCATAGATAGACTTATAACAGAATTAAGAAAACCGGCAGCTGTTGCTTTATCGTGATTGCGTGCCAGGAGCAGTTCAGTAGAACCCACAAACAGGAACGACCATGACAGTCCAATTATTATCATACATGGTATGATGTGATAATATATCTTAACCGGGATCAAGCTAATAAATGCGACAGCAGATAGTATATACCCTACTATTACAATCATTTCCATATTCCTGTTATCCAGCCGGCGCATTATGATGAACTGGATAAGGGGGTTAATACAATACAACACTCCGGTCCAGAACATGTCAGCACCGACACTTTTCATAAATATCGGGAAAATCGTCCAGCAGCCTACTGCACCGGAATGCCGTAAAAAGAACGAAAGATAGATCGCAAGATTCTTTTTAATTGTTGAGAGGGAGAAATAATCTACTTTGATCCTTTCCACTTCTACCCTGGGTATTGTTAAAGCAATAAAAAAAGAAAATAATGTTAATAATGCACTGGTAATGAATATCCTGTCATAATCCCCTATTATACCTGCACCTAAAAACCCGACAGCCCAGCCAAGAGCACCGAATGAACTGAATTTGCCTATACTGCGCTCATGTCCGTATATGTGCATTATCAAGGCAGCCGGGTAAATGCCTATGCAGATACCCACAGCTCCACGTATCAAAGCAAGACTTACCGGATCATAGGCAAATATCTGAAGAAAATATGCAAGTGCAGTGAGTAACAAACCAATATCCAACAATTTCTTAATATCCCACGTATCAGCCAACTTGCTAAAGAAATAGGATGAAATGCACATACACAAGCCGTTTATGCACATTATGATGCCCACCAGGGTATAGCTGGCTCCCATCTCAACAGCCAGGTTCGGGATGAACATTAAAGACATCATCATGGATGTATTTGTGAGAAATTGAATAGAATTGAGTCTCATCTTTGACTGGTTATTTCCTCCTTTGATACTGCGATTGTTACTTCAATATGCTTATAACCAGGAAAACCATCGGATGTATCAACTGATACCAGCGCATTTGACCAGGGACTATTGACCATAAATCCTATGTTTTTTTGTTCTTCTTGCGGTGATGCCTTAGCTTTTACCACTACACTCCCGTGCTTTGAGGTAAGTCTGACATTTGAATCCTCGCTAATCCCCATATGTTTCATCTGCGCAGCGTCCAGTATTATTACGGCTGACATATCTTGATATTCACTGCCAAACCGATCCTCTTCACAAACAGCAGACTGGAAAACATCCCTGTATGTAATTATCGTTATATTATATTCAGGGGCTTTGATGAACCTGCCTATATCCACTGCCATTAGTTGATCTCCTTTATAATTCGCTGTATTATCATCTCATCAGACATGCCCTTACTTTGTACAAAAGGTGATAGTTCTATTATTTCTCCATCCATCCGGTAAGCTGTTCCGCCTTCTTCAATACCTGATGCTTTACAGGGAATTGTCACATCTGCTGCTTTGGTAGTCAGGTTCTCGCATGGATCAATTAATATGAGCGGGATATCCTCTATCCGCTTTGATAAGGCACCCGGAAGACTTGCCAACGGGTCAGAACCTATGATTAGTATAGCATCTGCATTGCCTTTTAATTGTTCTATTATAGAAAATTCAATTCCTGATACAGGGCCTTTATCAGTGAATTTAACCCTGTGGATGTACCCGGTCTCATTAAAAAGATTATGATTGAACCCGCGCATATTGAAATGACCTACCATTGGTATGAGTGAAAAATTAGATAGTTCATTTAACTTGCTTATTAGTCCGGATAGTATCTGTATGTCTTCTTTGATGGAATAGACCAGACCCAGTCCGGCAAATATAACGCCAAACTCGCACTGTTTTAATAGAGTAGCCAATTCCAGGAGTCTTTTTATATCCAGATCAAAGGATAACTTTGGTACTTTACCATCCAGTGCATCCAAAAGAGCTTTCATGAACTCAAGATCACTACCAGGTGGTATACGATAGAACATGTCTTTACATATCCTGGCTGTCCGGGACTGCCTGACATCTATGGCAATAGCTTTTCTGTCTTCTTCATATCCGTGCTGCCGCATATCTCCTCTTGGGAAATATGAGTATTTTGAAAGATGACGTGGATGTGAGCTCATCGGGTCTGCACCCCAGTAGAGAATAACATCAGCTTTTTCTCTTACATCTTCCAGTGTACATGAAGGCATTTGTCCCTGTAATATTTCATTGATGGTGATACCCTGACAGAATGAAGAGGTTGAATCAATAACTGCATTAAGGACCCTGGCTAATTCTATTCCTGCTATTTGGGCCTGGGATGTGGAATTACCCCAGCCGTAAAGCACAGGATTATCAGCATTTTTTAAAATATGTGCTGCTTTGGATATGGCTTTATCAATAGTTACTTCGGTGTGATCTACCATTGGTTTTGCAATGTGTTTACACCCGGTAACCCTGGATTTACCCATCATGCATGCATGCTCTACTTTTTCTACCCGACCATTAGCAGCATATACCTGAATATCCTCACAAAGAAGAGCGCATCCTGTGCATATCCATGTTGTGATATCACTCATATTACTCTTCCTCCTCCTTAAACGAATTCAATAGCTTCTGTGGGGCAGGGGTCGATACATGCATTGCACATGATCCTGTTTTTACCGAATCGTCTGCATTCCTCGATATTGGCTGCTTTTACTTTACCATCAATTACCCTGAATATGACCTTATCATTGGTGGGTCCGAAACCCCTACCTGAGCCATGAGGATCATTGGCTACATTAACAGGACATGCTACGACACAGTTGCCGCATCCTGAACATAGTTCTTCATGTACTATAAGGCCTGTCTCTTCGGCTCCCCGGATGGGTTTTAAAATCTCTTCCAGTTTTATCCTGGAATTATGGTATTTATCATCTTTAATGAGCGGCGGGCATTCGGTATATTGTCTGCTGCCTGATAATAATGCTACTGCAAATGCCATGCATGTGGATTCATTGCATTCTTTACAGTTTGTTTTCGGGAGGAGTTGATATATCTCCATTGCACTGGTCATAGTAGGAGATAGATTTCATTGCAATGTGATAATAATTTCCCTGTGTGGTCTTGAAAACAAATTCAAGGTTTTTGGTATCGATGATATATAAGTTTTATATTATTTCCTTACCTTCAACCAACCTAGAATATTAGTGATCAAAGTAAATAGAAATATTATAATACCCATATAGATAAGGACTGTTCCTATCACGATCTGATCCAGAAGTGTTAATATTAATCCAGCACCTAATATAAATATATTAATCCTGCTTATCTTCCTGTTTCTATTAACAGTTGCTTTATATTGTTGTTCATTAGTCATTTGATCTTTTTTTTCGGATTTCATAAGATCACATCCGTTATGTAACATCTATTATTTCATCAGCAGCTTTACTCAACCTGTTCCAAATAGCTTCTCCTATACCTTCATGTCCCAGCGACCCATCTACTATGATCACGTCCACATTTCTTTCGTCGAGATACCGTAGACCGGCAAACAGGTTGTATGCAGCATCCGATGGTTTATTCCTTTTACCTAAAGAGAACATCTCTTTTATAGTTATATATTCTGCGATATGCTCTGCAGTTTCGTTTAATACAAGAAGTCCATAACTAATCTTATCTTCTTGATATTGTAATATTAGTTCTATTATCATATCTGCAACCACACCCTCACCGCCTTCAACCAATACCACCTTTGTACGGGGAGAATAATGAGTGTATTTCATACCAGGCGATCTGACAATTTCTTTTTCAGCAGTCGTTTGATCCTTATAACCAATTCTTATTTCACCAATGCATTCCCTTAATTCCTCAATTCCGGCTCTGCCAGGTCTAAGAATAACCGGTATACTTGATGTCATATCGACTACTGTAGATTCAACTCCGATCTCTACCGGCCCTGCGTCAATGATTGCATCTATCCTGCCGTTAAGGTCGTTTATCACATGCCGGGCAGTTGTCGGGCTGGGTCTGCCTGATAGATTGGCACTGGGTGCGGCTATAGGAACACCACTAAGTGTTATCAGTTTAAGAGCTATTGGATTATCAGGCATCCTGACAGCAACTGTATCAAGATTGCATGTCGTAATATCAGGTACTATCTTTTTTCGCTTAAGGATCATTGTAAGCGGACCAGGCCAGAAGGTATCTGCAAGTTTAAGGGCAGTTTTCGGGATGTTT
>MZXQ01000296.1:4400-4569 GCA_002926195.1 Candidatus Methanomarinus sp. HR1
CTGTTTTAATGATTGCAGCAGCTTGTTGTATTAAGGAATATTGTTGGGTTTTATTAGTGTTTGTTAAATCGATAGTAATGATCTGGGTGGTGGTGTTCATTTTCCTTGATTTTTCTTATTGCTTATATTATATTAGAATATATCGATGACAGGCTTATATAAACCAGTA
>MZXQ01000295.1 GCA_002926195.1 Candidatus Methanomarinus sp. HR1
TGAATCACTAACGATACTTATTATCATTTTATTATATAAAGTGTTATATTTTTTGTATAAGAATTCGGAAAAGATGACATAAAAAACAGTCTCCCGTATTTGATTAATCAAAGAAATATACTATATTTATACTCTTTTTTTTAAAAAGTAGAGAAAAAATAGAAAATATATATGGATAGAGTATATATTATAATATAATGAAAAAATTAATTTTACCAACAACACAATATATAACAGAAACAAATAAGTTAATTAGGAGTAAGTTTCCTTCTGGAAACACTCCTTATGATCCGTTAGATGATTTAATAGATTATGTTGATAAAATAATTTATTTTACACCTATAGATCGATCAATTATAGAAATTGCTGCATATTATTTAAAAAATATTATTTTATTACAGTCGTTTGTTGATTTTAATCATAGAACTGCAATACAAATTACTGCTGAATTTTTAGAAGATAATGGTTATATGACCAAAGATTTACTCAATATAACTCAGTATAGTGTGTATAAAAAAGAATCAATGATTAAAGATTACGGAGATTTATATCCTGAATTATCAGAAGATATACTTGTAGAAAAAGATAATTATATGTATATAGATTGTCTTAATTTTATTAAATACAAATTAATTAGATAAACCCATCATAATATTATAATGATTATAAAAAGACTTTTCAGCACTTTCTTTATCAAAAATTTTATATTCACATTCAATTTCATCCATATTTATCGCCCTAGATTTTTATAATCTTATATTACCAATGTAATTTTACAAGTACATAAAGGTTATGGTATAAAATATGAGACTTTTTAATTTATTCTGGAAATGCTATACTTGGATATATATTTTACGAAATACTTAATCAGTGAACAGGAAATAATAAAATAAAGAATGGAAATTCAACTTCCCATTTTTCCCATTAATTCTTTAAATCTCTTTTGTTTTTCTTCTTCAGTTGTACAACCAGCAAAAGCCTTCATTGTAACATCTTGTTTCATTATTTCAAACTCTTCTTTAGTTAAACCGCAATAATGATTATCAGTTGGAATTAATTTTTTTGCTTCACTCAGTAAATGTGATTCTGCTTTAAATCTTTCAAGTGGTGTATTTATTTCTGGATGTAAAGTTTGAGACCTTCAACTTATCCAAAGAAGATCCTATCATTTTATCATT
>MZXQ01000294.1:0-742 GCA_002926195.1 Candidatus Methanomarinus sp. HR1
AGAACCCGTTCTGTTTTTGATGCCACTTTAACATCATGCGTTACTAACATAATAGTCGTTCCTGACTCGTTTATGACTTTAAACATGTCCATTATTTCATTTGCAGATTTTGAATTTAAAGCGCCTGTAGGTTCATCTCCGAATATAATCTTTGGGTTATTAATAAGCGATCTACAAATTGCAACTCTTTGAAGCTGACCACCTGAAGCCTGTGTTATGTCATTGTTTGCAAGCTCGGAGATACCTGTTTTTTCCATCAATTCAATTGCGAAGTGATTAATTTCTTTACGGCTCCTGTCTTTTGCCATATATGCTGGTATAATTATGTTATCAATTATATCGAGGTTTTTTAACAAATTTATCTGCTGAAAAACAAATCCCATTTCGTGCAGTCGTAATGTGGACATTTCTTTCTCTGATAAAGTTGATAATTCAATACCCTTAAACACGACACTGCCGGCAGTCATTTTATCCATTCCGCTGACATTATAAAGTAATGTTGACTTACCGGAACCGGATGGTCCCATAACGGATAAAAACTCACCTTCTTTTATCTGCAGATCTACATTGTTAAGTACATTGTGTTCTTTTTTATTTAGCACATATGTTTTACGTAAATCTTTAGTTTTTAATATATTATTCATAATTATACCTCCGTCATTCTGCATTCATGTCAGACATATTGAGATTCTTTATAGATACAATACTAAGTAATGTTGTTATGGTTACTATAATGATCAAT
>MZXQ01000294.1:928-1436 GCA_002926195.1 Candidatus Methanomarinus sp. HR1
GTATTTTCAAATGTCTGATCCACATAGCCATCTATATCAGTTACTTTTGCCGGATAAAATGCTTCTGAATATTCATCAATTTTTTCATCAGTATTTGTTTTAACATCTAAATTGACCATATACCACAATGCTGTTTCATGGTTCGGTGCTATATCCGCTTTTGCAGTTTTACCACCATTAGTAATATCCTGGTAGATTCCACTCACCTGCATCATCTTTATCTGATCATCTACTACCAGTTGTATATTTTCACCAACACTTTTTTCAAGTTCTTGGGCTATCAGATAGGAAAGAGCTATCTCGTTATCCCCTACTGGTGCAGTGCCTTCCAGGTATTCCAATGGGAAAACAGTAGAATCTCCTGTTCCGACAATAAGACTTTCTTCATATCCATCTTTATTTATTATGTTGAACTTACATATTATTAATGTTGAAAATTTCTCTACATCCGGATCTTGTTCTATATAAGTGACCATATTCTCAAATCGTTCGACGATATTTTCTGTAT
>MZXQ01000294.1:1478-1635 GCA_002926195.1 Candidatus Methanomarinus sp. HR1
ACAATAATAATAAATGTACAGATCAAAAACACAAAGAACAGTAATGTGTATAATTTAAATCGCAGAAGAACATCCCTTAGCCCTATAAAGATATTAACATTAAAGAATCTGTTTTTATAAAGGGGAAGAAAACTATTTCTTGTATATGATTCACCTG
>MZXQ01000293.1:0-453 GCA_002926195.1 Candidatus Methanomarinus sp. HR1
TACAAACGCATAGCACGGCCTACTGCTTGCGGTTCTGCTGCTGTCGGTTTATTTTGAGAAAAAAGAGAGATATCATATAATTTTGTGATTCAATATGTGATATCAAAGAGTAGTTATGATTTTAATTTTAATAAGTAAATATTAATCTTTTTATTCGTCTTCATTAAAAAACTCTGAGAGCCTAAGAGCTAGTTGAGATAATACTACAATACAATGTCCAACAGCTAAATAAATAAGAAACCACTTCAATTCAAAAAAGTCCAAAATGTGTAAATTCACAGAGCCTAAAGGTAAGAACATTAAAGAATATATAACTATTATAAGAGAAGAAGCAAATAATTTCCTAAAATTATTTTTGAATTTTTCTTTTTTCTGTTCAATATCAAAAATATCATTTGTTATTTTATCCCAGAAATCAGTGTCAATATCAATTTCATTTAACCTAAGTCTTAT
>MZXQ01000293.1:524-915 GCA_002926195.1 Candidatus Methanomarinus sp. HR1
CAAGAGCAATAAGTGCTGCAAATGTCTGAGCTGTTGTACTAAAAAACCAAAACCAAGTATCTTTATCCATTAACCCATAGTAAAATGAAGAAAATAGTCCTATTATAGAAATACCACAAATCATTATGTACGAATTTTTAATTATAATGTAACTCAAAAAATCAAATATTTTTTTTTGCATATTTACAATTACCCCCACCATAAACAGATTACTTATAATATTTAAGGTTACTGACCTGACTGATCTTCCAGCGGTTCACCCTCAAGATCCTTTTTGCTTGGATCATACATGACAAATTCGATCTTCTGCGGAACTTCTACAGCTGCCTCAAGATTCAAATTCAAAGCGTCTTTTGAATCATTGACCATCGCACGGATCTCTTTCATTGCT
>MZXQ01000293.1:990-2726 GCA_002926195.1 Candidatus Methanomarinus sp. HR1
CGAACCCTCATTGTTTTAACCCGTTGTGGAGGTTCGCTTCTGTGGTTCTATATCGTTTGGCAACAAATTGCTTTTGAACAAGAAATCGTGTGGCAGAAGCAAAGATCAACTGATGAGCAATTGGAGTAAACCGCTTATTTTACCTTTTGGGTGCGTTCCCAGGATATCACCCCGATTCGTCCGTAAAGTACTCACAAGACAATAATTACCTCACCAAATCATTAAACCCACAAAAAAGGGCGTGTTTACGCTGAGTTTGAGGCGAAAATCATTCAAGATAGGCAAAAGTCCGCATTGAAACCAAATGAAAGAAAATAGGAACACCAATAGGGAAGATCGCTAAGCTTAGCTACAATTTTTCCCTTGTGAGTACTTTACGGACGAATCGGGGTGATACCCTAAAAACCGCTACGAGGTCAATAAGGCGTAGTGTGGAAGATCGTTGTTTTTTTCCCGTTTACTACGGAAAGCCCTATTTGGTGACTCATTCATTCTACTGAGATTTCCCAATTTCCATCTGCACTAATGTCAAGTAAGTAAATTCCACTTTTAGTGATGCCTACAGCTTTAGATCCATCGAATTCCCCTATTTCATTCACAAGAAGATCGACATTGTTTCCTTCGTCATCTAAAAGCAAGATTGCAAAATTAGAATCTCCATCATGGATCATCTCAAATCTAGCTAAGCCCTTATCCAGATAGAACAATTCTGATACCTGTTGTCCTTTGCCTTTCAGCGTTTTTGGTACCGAAGGAGCAGTGGAAGGTCTTGGTTGTTCAATAGTTATTTTCCAGCCTCCATCTGCACTAATGTCAAGTAAGTAAATTCCACTTTTAGTGATGCCTACAGCTTTAGATCCATCGAATTCTCCTATTTCATTCACAAGAAGATCGACATTGTTTCCTTCATCATCTAAAAGCAAGATTGCAAAATTAGAATCTCCGTCATGGTTCATTCTGAATTTTGATAGTCCTTTTTCAAGTGTGAATTTCGATGTAGCCTCCTGTCCTGTACCTGAAAGTACAATTGGTTCTGGTGTATCAGTAGGCGTTGGTGATGGTTTTGTTACTTTCTGTGTAGAAGTTGATGTTGTCTCTGGAGAAGTATTAATTGGAGTTTGTGTCGGCGTTGATGCTTCGGGAATGGAGGTTGGTGGTGAAGTATCAGAGGTTTCCGAAGGAATTAATATCCCAATAATAAGTAAGATAACAAATGCATACACTACATACCCAAATAGTCTAATTATTTTGTTTTCACTACGAATCATAGGCAATTTGTCTTTTATTCCCATTTTTTCACCTTTTTTATCAAAATATTAGGTACTTCATAGTTATATAAAAAGATACTTATTTCAAATTAACATATGAAATATTTTCAAATTCATCACAATTAACAAACTTGGGTACAATCCTACAAAGGTACAAAACCGGCGATGAAAAAGTAACGGATACGCTATCAGATCAAACCATTCCTTGGTTTATAGTCTCCCATTTTTACAGCACTTTTAACCCCAAAGTTTTGGGAAGTTGAAAATAGGTAATAAAAAGGTGAACGGCATGAAACTTGGGAGACCATGAGGAGTCAGAAAAAGCAAACTGGATATCTCAGAGTCGAAATTGAACCGCTGATCAAGAATAGCTCTACCATTATACAGCAGCACGACCTTTTTTCATTGCCGGTTTTGTACCTTTGTAGGATTGTACCCTAAGTTCATATTATTATTTTTCTGTGAATT
>MZXQ01000292.1:0-686 GCA_002926195.1 Candidatus Methanomarinus sp. HR1
CTGGTTTCGAAGCAGTGTTCGCAATTGCAGGTCTACTTGCAGTAGCATAACTGGTACTGAGAAAGCGTGAGTAAAATAAATAAATAAATAAATTACATTGAAGGGATTATATCCCTTCTATTTTCTCTTTTTTTCAAAACGATAAATTAATAATGTGATAACAATGATTTTTAATAAAAGAAATTTAATAATTGTCGTTCTGGTATCTATTATCATAGCTTCATTATCTCTATGCTGTATAGAAGATTCAAATGATCAGGATGAAAAACCAGGTATTCTGGTTGATCCTATACCGGCAGGGTATGAATATATAGCAACTCTTCCGAATTCTAATTTCAATGAATTTTCTGAACATATTATCCAATCAAAAGAAGAGGCTTATCGAGATAAAGATGGTCTTGACGTATCAATAATTGAAATAGAATTAGAATCCGATCAATCCGCCCTGGAGTTTATTTCCAACTATAAGGGTCAATATAATGAGATGCCTGACGGAAGCAGATTTACGGAGATATATTTTAACGATCATAATGCTGTAAGAATAAAGAAATATGTTATAAATGATGGTACCCAGGTGCCCAGGTACCGGATTATCTGGAATAGTAGCAACATTGTTTATATTGTTAAAAGTAATTCCAATCTGGAAGAGTCTTCATTGATAATGGCAAAAGCCATAGATGTTTAAT
>MZXQ01000292.1:694-1912 GCA_002926195.1 Candidatus Methanomarinus sp. HR1
TTCAATCCCGGCTTTAGCCTAAAAGAATATGTAGGATAGAGTCTAAATAATAACAAGAGGAGTGGAGTACATCATGTCTTTAAAAGTATTCAGGACTATTAATAAATTTAGATATCTTGTGGTTATTGTATTGGTAATTTTAAACCTTGCTATAATAGCACAGGCATGGGAAGAGGATGACATTATATGGGCACAAGGTAAAAGCGGTACCTTAAACTGGGGAGACAAACTTGAGAATGGTAATTATACAGTCGAAGCATATGATTTTCCAAGAACAGATTACAAAGGAAATATCGGTACACGTTTTGTAGGAATAAAGCTATATGAAAATGGTATCCTTGTTAAAACAGAGAGCCTGGGTATATTTGACAATTTTATTTATGATGGTGAAATAAGAGTAACTGCAGATGAATTGATGCAAGGTACTGATATTCACTGGCAGGATGATACCTACAATCCCTGGGCAAATGTCAGAACGGAACTGCGCGGTATTCCAAAATTAGAAGTAACTATTACCACTAATAAAAATACCTATAAATTAACAGATTCCAAGATATCAGCAACCATTAAAGCTAATAATTATGGTGATTCACCGCTTGAAGATGTTGAGCTTGATATTGATATAGATGGTCTTAAGTTCCATCGTTACTGCACAAATAAATCCACTCATTATACCTATGATATTATTAATAAAAGTGAAACCGTAACTCAAAACATTGAATTTGAAATACCATCCCACATGAAAGACACAGTACATAATATTTCTGCAAGTATCAAAGGAATTGACCAAAAAGATGAAGAGCATAGTTTTTCAGGAAGTAAAGATATCACCATTTCAAATATGATAACCCTTACTAAAACTATTGATGATTCAATTTTTATGAAAGATAATGCTTTTGTTCATTTGACACTCAGGAATTACGGAAGTTATGGTGTAAAAAATATTGAGCTAACAGATACATTAAGGGAATATTTTGAATTGGTAGGTAGTAGTCCCCTACAGTGGAATTTTGATATAAAGGCAGGTGAGACTAAGGATTATAAGTATACTATCAGGCCCATAAAGCCTGATAAGGACGGGTATGAACTCAATAAAGCCCAGGCAAAATGGAATGTAGGCAAGAATACCTATAATCAATCAAGTAATACACCTAAAATAATAGTCCACGGCTCAAAGATCATTCTAAGTAAAACAGTAAATCCCTCCAAGGTAGATAT
>MZXQ01000292.1:1942-4800 GCA_002926195.1 Candidatus Methanomarinus sp. HR1
CCTGATAATGTTGTACTTGTAAGTGGGGATACTATGATTGAGAAGATCCTGGAAGAAGATAAAAGTGTAAGTTTTACCTATATAATCAGTGGAAACACCGAAGGCGTTTATGAACTTCCAAAAGCTGTAGCTGTATTCAATGACCTTCAGGAATACCGGGGGGAAGAAATGTCTAATTCTCCCACATTCACAGCCGGAGATCCGGTAGTTGCTACAGAATCCCTCCGTCCTGGCGAAACTGCTGTTTCNNGGCAGGCATTATTGGAGTAGTAATTGCAATTTTTTATAAAAGGAAAACTGGTAGGTGAATAATAATGGAAAACAACCAGATACTTGATACAATCAGATCCAGAAAAAGTGTGAGAGAGTTTACTGATCAGGTAATTGAAGATACGACAATAAGTAATATATTAGAAGCCGGTCGTCAGGCACCTTCAGGTCTTAACAACCAGCCGTGGTGTTTCATAATAGTCAAAGATAAGATAACGCTCAATTCAATAGCAAAATGTACAAAATATAGTTCCATCATACACGGTGCACCTTTATTGATCGTTGTTATGCTTGATAAAAATGTTATGTATGATCAGACAAAGGACACCCAGGCATGCGGTGCAGCCATAGAGAATATGTTACTCGCAGCACATGGTATGGGTCTGGGGGCGGTATGGCTGGGTGAAATATTGAATAAAAAAGAAGACGTGAGCCATATTCTTGAAGTTCCTGACTCATTTGAATTAATGGCAGTAATTGCTATTGGACATCCTGTATCAGATATCAGCCATCCGAAGGGGCGCCGTGAATTATCAGAGATAGCTCATAACGAAAAATTTGGCATTCCCTGGGTTTAACGGATTGGTATTTTCGAGAGCCTCAAGCGAAGATTTTATTCTTTCCTGAATAGCATAATAATACCAAGAATAATACTTATAACAAACCCTATAAGCCCAATGATCTCCAAATCGGGATATGATGTAAGTAAGATAATTGAAATGATCAGAAGGATTGTAAGGAAAACATATTGTAATATATGATCCATCATGCTTTTCTTTAAAACAGTGATCTCATGTGTGCTCAGATTTGCTGATTTGATCATCTTTATAGTATCAAAGATATCATTAATGCCACTGGGCATTTTCCTTAACATATCATAGAAATTATCCCATTCCATCTGGAAGTCCTCAAACATTTTAGATGGAGATAATTTCATTCGTACTATATCCTTTGACAGATCCTTTATATCACTCATTATATTATAATCCGGGTCAAGATTGAGACAGGTACTCTCTACTAAAACAAGTGCCCTTTCCAGTAAAGAAAATGATTTTGGAAGGGACAGATCATATTTTAATGCCAGCTTGATGAAATCGTCACTGTGATGTTTGCTCTTTTCATAATGGTATCTGGATATAAGTTCATCCATATCCCATTTGAACATCCGCATATCAATATTATCAGGATTCATCTGTGCAAGTCTAAGAAAAGATTCACAAGCCATGTCCACATCTTTGATATATACTGCATAAAATACAGCATACATATCTTTTTTAGTTTTATTATCTATTTTACCTATAGCCCCAAAATCAAGATATGCAATACTCCCGTCCTTCATAACAAATATATTGCTTGCATGTGGGTCTGCATGAAAGAACCCGTCTATATAGACCATTTTTAAAAAACTGTATGAAATAAGTTTTGCCAGTTTTTTTCTTTGGGATATACTTAATCCCTTATAATCCCATACAGGTATTCCCTTGATCTGTTCCATTACCAGGATATTATCATTGGAGAGCTCCCAGCATACTTTAGGAATATGTACATCTTTGGTATTGTTAAAATTGTCCCTGAACCGTTCCATATTGAGAGCTTCATTACGATAATCAAGTTCACGGATCAGCATGTACTTAAATTCATCAAGAAAACCATCAATATCAATATAAATTTTAATCCTTAAGATCTTTCTAACGAAAAATTTAACATCATAGAGTATATCAAGATCAAGTTTGATAATATCCTCCATACCAGGCCTGGGTATCTTGATCACAACATCCTTACCGTCTAACACAGCTTCATATACCTGGGCAATGGAAGCACTTGCTATTGGTTCTGTATTAAATTCATCAAATAAAGAAGTAATATCACTATAAGTTCCTGTTTCTTTTGAAGAGATATTACAGACCAGATTGAAAGATTCTTGCATCTTTTCAAAATCATAGGCTTGAACACTCTCCTGAAGTTTTTCAAGTTCCCTGCCGTATTCGACAGGAACAAGATCAGTCCGCTTACTCATTGCCTGACCGAGTTTGGTGAATGTAGGGCCGAGTTCTTCAAAAGCCATACGCAGTCTAATAGCATTATCTCTGCGTTGATGATCGATTGAGCATGTACAAAGATCTACTGTATCATATCTTCTTTTTGACTCATTAAATATAATGCTAAAAATCCTGTATTTATGGAAAACATGTATAACCTTGATATTTCTTTTAAATTTATTGAACATGCTATAATATCTGTGTGCTATTTGTTTATATATATGAGCATACCAATACTCTACATCATGAATATCATTATTACCGGTGGTACGGTTAATATAACTGATGTAACAGGCTTTCTCAATCAACTGACCAACCTGGGCAGCAAGTATAATATTACCATCCAGGCACTGAATGCAGATCTGATATCAGGTAGCAGACATCTGCAATCCGCAGTGAATAAAACACTCAGATCGTTTAGCTCACTCAACAACGCAGCCAATGACCCGGGTATGGAGATAATGATGTATGCATCGGGAAGACGGCAGATAGAACGAGCCCTTGCAATAGGTATAAAAAAAGGTAAGATGCGAATAGCAATTGTGCTGA
>MZXQ01000292.1:4830-7610 GCA_002926195.1 Candidatus Methanomarinus sp. HR1
ATTAAAAGGGAAGAGATAATGGATTTCTTTGATATCACAACTGATGAGATCAATGCAGTTGGAAAGGAGAAGATACCTGAGCTTGTACTGGAGAGAGTAGCTCTGATAGATGTTTTCAAATGAGATAAATTAATATAATATCTTCTCTATGAGATATGTAGATCCGATATAATCCTTATCCGGAGGTGAAATTGAATAATGTGCAGTGTAGGCGATGGTTTTGGTGTGGATATACAGGATGTCCTGGAGCCAAAGAACTATGAATGTAATGATTGCGGTAATAAATTCCAGGGCATAGGCAAGAAGGTAACATGTCCAGCCTGTCAGTCCAATAGTGTAAAACTGGCATAAGGATATTATTAATGAGAATCAAATGTTGAATAAAAATTTTGTATCATTAAATGATACTGAAATGTTATTGCTATACGGCAAGAGTGGTATCATTGGTATTGTTAAAGCAGGTATTAATAATTTATACTTTATAGAGACAGAAAAAGAGGAAATTGTTCTTGGTCTGGAACCAGACGATCTGCTGGTAGCATCAGGTTTTAATACTGAAAAAGTCACTATAAATGCTATAAAATGCGTACTCTACATGATCAGGGAAGTAGGTACACCTCTTATTATTCTGCCTAAACAGCACCCGGCAACGAAGCGGCTTAAGATAGTAACCTCAGTTGGAAACAGAACCTGTATAAGCTGTGATATTACTCCGGGTACTCATCCGAATCAGCAAATGTTATGCGGTGTAGAGGAATTTAATGGAGTTGAGATACTTGGAGTGCCCGGTGGAGTGAAGTTCAAGAACCTTTACCCGGACAACATCGAAGTTGTCCCGTTTGTTATATAGGGCTGAACTGATCTGATATAATAATGCTATGACCACCAGGATATTGTGAACATGATCGATCTTATCGTGACATCCATATGGTTAATGATCCCTGCTTATATTGCTAATCCTATGGCTGTGGTCTTTGGTGGGGGGACACCTATTGACTGTGGAAAGAATTTCTATGATGGCAGGAGGATATTAGGTGACGGTAAGACAATAAGAGGACTTATAGCAGGAACTGCATGCGGTCTGGTAGCAGGTCTCATCCAGATAATACTGGCACCTGTTCTGGCTGCATCCGGATTGTTTGGTAGTTTGGACATTTTTCAATCATCACTTAATGCATATACTTTTAATACTATACATGTAGTGTTTTTAATGGCACTGGGTGCACTGCTGGGTGATAGTGCAGAGAGTTTTATTAAAAGACGGATTAATCTAAAACGTGGTGCAATGTTCCCGGTTGCCGATCAACTGGATTTTGTAGTGGGTGCATGGATATTGACGTATATACTGGCATCTGCCTGGTTTATCATTTATTTTGATATGAGGATAATAGTTACTGTACTTATCATCACACCCCTGCTGCATATTACAACAAATATAATAGGATACCTCTTAAAATTAAAGAAAGAACCGTGGTAATTATGAAGATTCCAAAACCGCTAATTTTAATTATACTTGATGGATGGGGTATCAACCCGATAACCCAGGGTAATGCTATTTACCATGCACATACACCTGTTATGGACCGCATCATTTCTCAATATCCTCATACTACACTTGGTTGTGCAGGAAAAGCTGTAGGACTGCCTGAAGGCCAGATGGGAAATAGTGAAGTAGGTCACCTGAATCTTGGTTCCGGACGTGTGGTATATCAGAATATCTCCAAAATAAATAAATCAGTACATGATGGCAATTTCTTTTCTAATGAATTATTATTAAGTGCCATAGAGCATGTACGATCACATTCATCTTCACTTCATATAATGGGGCTTTTGTCTGATGGTGGTGTCCACAGTCATATTGATCATCTGTTTGCATTGTTGACCATGGCAAAAGAGGCAGGGATTAAAAAAGTCTATGTACATGCCTTTTTAGATGGCAGGGATGTACCACCCCGCTGTGCCGGGGAATATGTACTTAAGACCGAACAAAAAATGGAAGAACTTGGTATAGGAAAGATCGCTACTGTAAGCGGACGCTATTATGCAATGGACAGGGATAACAGATGGGAACGTATTCAACTCGCCTATGATGCCCTGACACAGGGTATAGGAGAAATGTCGTACAGTGCAAAAGATGCTGTATCTGATGCATATGAAAGAGGGGAGAATGATGAATTTGTCAGGCCCACCATAATCCGCACTAATGGCCGTCCAACAGCTACTATACAGGACAACGATGCTGTAATTTTCTCTAATTTCAGGCCTGATAGAGCACGGGAACTTACTGAAGCATTGACAAAGCAGGATTTTTCAGGATTTGAACGCACAATTACACCAAAGGTATATTTTGTATGCATGACCATGTATGATGAAACCTTTGACCTGCCAATAGCTTTTCCGGATCAACCACTTGAGAATACTTTAAGTGAATATCTTAGCAAATCTGGTAAAAAACAGCTACATATTGCAGAGACTGAGAAATATGCCCATGTGACATTTTTCTTTAACGGAGGGGTGGAAAAGGCTTATAAAAATGAAGATAGGATTTTAATACATTCTCCATTAGTGGCTACATATGACTTAAAGCCAGAGATGAGTGCATATCAGGTAACTGATGCAATGGTAGAAAAGATCAAATCCCGGGAGTATGATGTGATCATAGCCAATTATGCCAATCCTGATATGGTGGGACATACAGGAATATTCGGTGCTGTACTTAAGGCTGTAGAGACTGTGGATGAATGCCTGGGGAAAGTACTTGAAGCAGTAGCATCGCAGGG
>MZXQ01000292.1:7643-7920 GCA_002926195.1 Candidatus Methanomarinus sp. HR1
ATAGTATCAGACATGAATGTTGATCTGCGTGAGGGTATCTTTGCTGATATTGCCCCTACTATGCTTGAGATACTTCATCTGGAAGTACCACCTCAAATGACAGGACGTTCCCTTTTAGATTGGAAAGAATAATAAACCATAATTGTAATACCCAAATACATGACAGGTGTAGCAGTAGTTTTTGACAGTGCAGGAACCTTACTTCATATGTACAGGGCTGCCAAGGAAATAAAAAGCAGTACTCTATCATACGATATAGTGACAACAGAACTGGCAC
>MZXQ01000292.1:7999-8136 GCA_002926195.1 Candidatus Methanomarinus sp. HR1
AGCATTGTATGCAGTAGTACTCCGGTTACTATAAATGATGCACTGTCCATCATCAGTTCAGATACCAAAGCAATGGTATCTGATCTTCAGGATGTGCTAAGGGCAGTATCGAAAGGCTCTAATAATGAGCGTTATAT
>MZXQ01000292.1:8192-8347 GCA_002926195.1 Candidatus Methanomarinus sp. HR1
TCTCTGTTTCCCGGAGTGGGTGATGTGATATCACAATTAAAAGAGATGGGAGTCGATATATTCATTGCTTCAGGGGATAAGCAGGAAGATGTAGAGTTCATTGCGCAAAGTATCGGTGTTAAGAAAGGGCATACTTTCGGTCAATCAACCCCACA
>MZXQ01000292.1:8425-9278 GCA_002926195.1 Candidatus Methanomarinus sp. HR1
GAATCTGATGTAATTATAGATCATATATCTCAGATCATTCCCCTGGTGCGTGATATTCTTTGAAACCAGGTGAGCCGGTACTATTAAAGCGTGATGATAAGGTTTTTTTTGTCAGAGCCGAAAATGAGAATTTACATACGGATGTGGGTGTTTTTGAACTTAATAGACTGGTTGATATGCAATGGGGAGATGTGATCACTTCCCATCTGGGTCATGAGTTTAAGGTACAGCGCCCCAGAGCACCTGATCTGTATCATTATCTAAAAAGGACTGGTGCGCCGATGAGTCCTAAAGACATTGGTATGATCATTTCTTATACTGGTCTTAATAATAATGATACCGGACTGGATGCTGGTACAGGTTCAGGTATCCTTGCTATTTATCTTGGACTTATTGCAAAAAAGGTAATAACTTACGAGATACAGGAAACGTTCGTTCAAGTTGCCAGGTCAAATATAAACCTTGCAGGTCTTGAGAATGTCGAAGTCCGCTCCGGTGATATAGTACAGGAGATTACGAAATTGAATGAGAGTTTTGATCTGGTCACACTTGATATGCATCATGCTGCAGATGTTATTCCTGATGTCAGAAGTGTACTAAATCCAGGTGGCTACTGTGTAGTGTTCTCGCCATTTATAGAACAGGCCAAGCAAGTGCGTCTGGCTGTTAATGATGCAGGATTCAAAGATGTAATTACTTTTGAATTTACCCAACGGGAGATATCTTTTAGCCAAAGGGGAACGCGCCCTTCTACTACAAGAGTGGGGCATACCGGATATATTACTTTTATTAGAGATATTTGAAATCATATATCTGGCGATATTGTATGGTTGATTAGACTCCAATTCGGTTA
>MZXQ01000292.1:9322-11675 GCA_002926195.1 Candidatus Methanomarinus sp. HR1
TGTATCAGTTGAGTGATATTAATTTATTACTAAGCCAACTGGTGTGTATGCTATGATGGGCTAGCAATGAAAATAAGGATTGTGTATAATGCTCGGTTTTATTGCTAATACTGAGCGGTTCGGGCCATAAAAAGCACAGGATTTAATAAGATCCCGGTGAACCGTAGTACACAACCCACTTCAATTTTAGTGGCGTAGGCATATGTGTACAAGCATATATGTGGGGAGTGACTAAAAATACAAGCGTAAGTCTCAATAAGGGAGAGCCCCCTGNNTTTTAATTGGCTGCTGTGCATCCACAACTAAAAACCGATCAGGTTCCATATTCACAAGTTTGAAATAATTATCCCGTACCTGTTCTAAAAAATCGATTTTTTCGAACTTAGTTTGCTGGCTGCGGGTATCCAGTCGGGCAATGCTTGCTGTTGGACTGATATCAAGCAATATAGTCAACTCAGGTATAATAGTCCAGTCTTTATGAAGTTCTATCACCCATTCAAGAGGGGATTTGATAATTCCCTGCAGAGTAGCACCCTGATATGCATACCTGCTGTCAGAATAGCGATCTGAGATCACTATCTTATTGTCACCAAGCGCCGGCCTTATAAGACTGCTCAAATGATCAGCATGGTCTGCAATGAATAGAAATAATTCTGCCACAGGGTCTGTCCTGGAATTAATTGCCTGATTAACAACATCTCCTATCCATCCCGTAGTAGGCTCTCTGGTAAAAATCACATCAGGATCATTTTGATAATGCTGTTTTAACATGGTAATGACTGTGGATTTGCCTGAACCGTCAATACCTTCGAGTGTAATTAATTTTCCGGGTATCAGATCACCTCTTAGAAATCAAACAAAGATTTCTGACTTCCTTTTTCAGTATCTTCTTGCTCATCAGTAACCTGCTCTATAACCTCTTCTTCAATTTTATTGTTCTGCTGGTTATCTGCATTATAGCCGAATCCGCCGAATACCTCAACGTTATGTTCCAGGTTTTCTATGATAATCTCCTGTGCGACATCATAGATTTGCTTTACTTTTTTGGTGGTCGTCCTTGTATCCAGTAAAAATGCGATCTCATCAGGATTTAAGTCTAATTCTACTGATAATCCTATTGAATGTCGTTTACTTTTCATCATGCATTTAAAGAACCATATAAGATCGGACCTGACATTTTTCTTTGATAAATGGCATAGTACTCCAATCTTAGTGGCTGTTGAATCCCTTATGTTGCGTTTTGTCCTGGTCTGTCCAAGTTTTCTCCAGTATTGTGGAGATTTGAACTTGATAAAACCTGAATAATTTTGCGTTTTAGCAGCCGCCACACCTCCGGTCATGAAAAAACTGGCATAACGCCAGAGTCTATAATTTTGTCTGCGCCGTACTCTACCCAGAAACTGGTCAGCCCTGGACAGCATGATGTATCCTGCTACTAAGTCCGTATCTTTTTTATATGATATAGGAAGATTTTCATCTATCCAGTTTATCAGATCTTCAGGACTTTCATTTATCTGCCAGGCAGCTTCTTGTGCAGACCTTATATCAGTCCCTCGAAATATTTTATTCATTGCCTTAAATATTGTCTCTCTTATATCCCGGGAACCTGTAGTAATATCATCTATGGTAAGTTCACTTTTTCCAATTGCCATGGCCTGAAGGTCATTAATAGCACTTCGTAAATCCCCGTTAGCGCTATTGGCTATTACGTCCAGGACATCCTTACTAACCACNNCTTTGAACTGTACGGCTTTGCAGGACAGGCGTAGTGCCGGCTCTACATTATAAAATTCATTAGCGATCAGGATGATAGGTTGGGATGATTGCTTGATGACCTGGATAATGGCTCTGGCACCTCCACGGTCATAATTACCATGTAGATTGTCTGCTTCATCCAATATTACCAGACGCTTACCTGAAATGCCGTCAAATGTACCCATCTTACTGGCAGAACCTGCCACTTTCTTGATTATGCCTGCAGTCCTTTGGTCAGATGCATTAAGCTCTATTTTATCCCATTCCATCTGATATGCCAGGGCATGTACGAAAGATGTCTTGCCAACACCAGGTTTTCCATACAGTATTAATGCTTTATCCTTTGGACTTTCTTTATCCCATTCCCGGGCCCATTTAAGCAGGTCCTGTACTATTTTATTGTGCCCTGCTATATCCTGTAGGTTTTTCGGACGGTATTTTTCAGCCCATTCCGGGTGTTCTATATTCATCAGTATTTTGTTAATGGGTTTATGATAGATATAATTGAGGTATCCACTTCAAATAGTACATTATTTCTATTGATCAATATTATAAGAATAGGAAAAAGTATAATTATAAGCCTATCAATTTAGATTCA
>MZXQ01000292.1:11722-13750 GCA_002926195.1 Candidatus Methanomarinus sp. HR1
ATCGCTCTGGAAGATGGAAGGGATACTGCACCCGAACTTATACTGGCAGATGTAAATATGCTCTTGGAATGTTCATATCAACATTATTTATATAGATATGATGCTATGATATTGCCATATCTGGAAGAAATAGGTAAATCCCAGATCCAAAGCAAACTTCAGTTCTTTATAGACCAGTATTATCCAGGCACAAAGGTCCTTATTAATATACTTGATGCAATGGAATCATATACTGATAATAAATCACAAACCATTGATCATGTCATTGAATATGGACACCAGTACCTGGACCGGTTCCAACCTGTTTTTTTAAAGGAAGGTAAAGAAGTGGTCGATCTTTTAAATGAGGACCTGAGTAAAGAGGAAATATCCACATTAGAGGACAAGATCGATGATTTTGAAGATTCCTGGAACGGACCTTCTTTGATGAACTATCGAACGATGGTAAGAGAACTGGAACTAAAAGCAGTTATAACACAATGGTAGGAACCGAAATCATTAATAATAGGATCCGTAAACAATAATACATTTACTATTACCAGTACTTTGCTTATGAAAGATATATCACATTCAACCAACCGTAAAAAATCAGGAGAAATATCCAGGACACTTCCTCCTAAATCAGATTTCAGTGAATGGTATAATGAACTGCTGCAAACAGCCAGCATAATGGACGTACGCTATCCTGTCAAAGGACTGTATGTCTGGAACCCATTTGGTTTTTCCATACGTAGTAAGGTATATTCTATTATACGGGAACTTCTGGATAGTACGGGACATATTGAGGCCCAGTTCCCGCTACTCATTCCTGAACATGAGTTCATGAAAGAAGCAGAGCATATCAAAGGTTTCGAAGATGAGGTTTACTGGGTCACACATGGTGGAACTGATATGCTGGATGTAAAACTGGCTTTGCGGCCAACCAGTGAGACTGCAATATATCCTATGTATAAACTATGGGTTCGGTCTCATTCTGATCTGCCTTTGCTTATTTATCAGATAGTCAATACTTTCAGGTATGAAACTAAACATACCCGTCCATTGATACGTCTGCGTGAGATCACGTCATTTAAGGAAGCTCATACCGTACACGCAACCTGGGATGATGCGGCTGATCAGGTTAAAAAAGCCACACACATATACCAGGAATTCTATTCACGCCTGGCTGTACCCACTATTGTAAGCAAGCGTCCTGACTGGGATAAATTCCCTGGTGCAGATTATACCATGGCTGTAGATGTCCTGATGCCGGATGGTAAGACATTACAGGTAGGCACTGCCCATCACCTGGGCGATAATTTTGCCCAAACCTTTGAGATCAAATACGAGAATGAAGAGGGTGAGCAGATACTGGCCCAGCAGACCTGTTACGGTGTAAGTGAACGTTGTATTGCTGCACTGATATCCATACATGGAGATAATAATGGGCTTGTTCTGCCTCCTGAAGTGGCACCTACACAGGTGGTTATCATTCCGATTCTATTCGGCAGTGATAAGGAAGTGCTTATGGCATGCAATAATGTGAAAGATATTATACAACACTCGGGATTGCGTGTGACAATAGATGACAGTGATGCAAGACCGGGTTCTAAGTATTTTAAATGGGAATTAAAAGGAACTCCGGTTCGTATTGAGATAGGACCAAGGGATCTGAAGAATAATTCTGTAGTAATGGTCAAACGTACAGGAGGTAAGACCAATATACCCATTGATGAAATAGTACCCCGGATCAATAAGGCCTTCAAAGAGATACATGATAACCTGTTTGAAACTGCTGCTCAATTACTTCACAGCCGGATCAGGTTATGCTTTGATCTTGATGAAGTAAAGGACCATGTCAAAACAGGCATTGCACGTATACCATGGTGTGGTGAACAAGCCTGCGGTCTGGAGATGGAGGAGATTGTCGGATCCGGGATACTTGGTACACCTGAGGATCCTGAACTTGGTAAGGGGAATGGAACATGCCCTGTCTGTGGTAAGCCTACTGATATTATTGTCCTGATGGCCCGTACATACTGATATTTT
>MZXQ01000292.1:13758-14547 GCA_002926195.1 Candidatus Methanomarinus sp. HR1
ACTGCATATAAAATCCCACCCAGCAGAAATGCGGGAAACTTTCCTTCTTTCCCGTCCGGAAGTTCATTGATAAGACTATTCATAATCAGTGCCCCCGAAACAATCCCGATGATAGTGATAATAATATTTGCAGGAAATTCGATGTAAATCGCTATTAGCCATCCCGCAAGCGAAGCAAGGGCAAGGATATTCTTGCCTTTTTGTTCGTACAACGAACCATGCTCCTTATACAGGGAATAATTTATAACTAGAAAATGAAGCCCCATGGCAACGGTATACAGAATTAGCGAAATGGTATCTTTCTCTGTATCGTATACCAGCAAGTAACTGATCAGCCCCACATATATTACGAACCCACCGACATGGATCGCATAGATCATTTTTTCTTTTTTTTTCTTTTTTTCTTCCAACGATTCCGTTTTCATTGTCAGACGTGACCAGGTCACCATATTTTGCAGGCCGTAAGAAAACATGAACCCTATCAGAGCAGCCATATACACCCAATATTCCTGAATGGTCAGGGAACGATGCGTTGTGAAATGAATGTATTCGGCTCCTGTGATATGCAGTTCCGGAAGAAGATGGATAAAAACATAGGCTACCGACACACCGCCAGCAAAAGACAAGAATCTTCTATAATACAACTGCCCTCGACTGTACAGACGTAATTTATGACTTAAAAAGAAGATTAAGGCGAATAAAATCACCGCAGCCAAAGATTTAATAATGTGTAATGTTTCCATAGCTATCACACTTTTTCTAAGTTTAAGATCCTGCTCACATAAATGA
>MZXQ01000292.1:14565-15384 GCA_002926195.1 Candidatus Methanomarinus sp. HR1
GGTTTGGTTTGATCCGCATATCGTCTTTTATTCGGGCGTTTGGCATCTGGTCTTTTTTAAATACTACAGTACGGTAAGGATAAGGTATCTCTATACCTTCAGCATCAAACCGTTTCTTTATTGATTCCATCAGGTCACAACCAGTACTATAAGCTTCATTTCTATCATGTATCAAGACATACATTTTTAAGTTCACTCCAAAATCGCCCAGTTCGGAAACACGCACTCTGATCTGCTCTCCTTCCATAACACCTTTCATAAATCTGGTATTATACCTGTTGACCTCATAATCATCCATTACCATAGGATGCTTCACAGATTCACTGATCATTATGGATCTGGCAAGGTCAATATCGGAATCATAGCTTATTGCAATATCTATTGGCCATATTATAATAGGATCTTCTATTGACCAGTTGATTATATCCAAATCATTGACAATTAAATTGGGAATAATAAGACGTCGGTTATCCCATGTGGTCATCACCGTATGCCTGAGTGTCAGATCAGAGATCGTACCATATTCATTATGGATTGTGACCAGATCACCTACCCTGAATGGGTGGGAAACTGCTAATGAGACACCTGAAATGATATTACCTATTGTTGTCTGTGCGGCAAGCCCAATAATGATACCTGCAACCCCTGCACTTGCTAACAATGCTACTGATAAACTGTGAAGTTGAGGAATACTGAATATGATAATTATTATACCTATTGTATAGATTGAGAATACAATAAAATGCCGCAATAGCCTGTATTCGGTAGGATCGACTTTTATTTTTAACGCTACTTTTATAAAGTACTTTTCCAGCAGTC
>MZXQ01000292.1:15471-16000 GCA_002926195.1 Candidatus Methanomarinus sp. HR1
CATATGATAAGTTGTTTCATCCGCATCATAATAACGCATTAAGCCTGCTGATGACATAAGGCCACTTTTGGTATCTTTCTTTTTTCCCATCTTAATTTATCCTCAATTCTTATTTACTCTTTATTATTGACCAATATATAGGACTATTTCTATAAAACATTGACTCACTCACAAGACGTACCTACCATACCAGTGCCTTAAGCAGATCAAAATCATATATCATTCCTTTAAGTTTATTATTAGCAGAAAGAACTGAAATCTGGTTGATATTATTACGTTTCATTTTTCTTGCTGCATCGCTGACCGTAGTACTGGGTACTATAGTCACAGGATTACCTTTTAATTTTATTGCTTCCGAAACCGGAGAATCAGGTAATCTGATCCTGGATACACTGTAATACAGGCTCATAGTGTCTCGCATGGATTCCCATGTCCATTCATCTTCATCGGAACCAGCCGACATATCCGAGTGTTCCGTATAATCTTCAATAACACTCATATTGATCAGGTCTTTATCACATATTACGCC
>MZXQ01000292.1:16046-18048 GCA_002926195.1 Candidatus Methanomarinus sp. HR1
TGAATGGGCTGCATTATATTGAAATTGGCAATAGCACCAATAATATCTGTTAGTGTTATAATGCCTACAAGAGTATTATCAATAACAACCGGAAGACGCCTAACCCCGGTATTAAGAATGATTCTTGAAGCTTCAACCATTGATTGCTCCGGACTGATGGTGATAGGATCACGTGTCATCAGAATCGCAAGCTGTTCCTCGTCCGTATTTTTTAACAGATCTGTCCTTGTGACGATGCCCACCAGGCCATTATTCTTAACCACAGGCACTCCTGAAATGTGTTTATTCTTTAATATCTCAAGTACTTCATCTCTTGACCCTGGTAATGTTGCATATGCTACATTACGCACCATCATCTCTTCAACTTTGGTATATTGTGGCATTGATCTTCTCCCTTTACGATGTGGATTTGTCTTGTTTTTCACTTCTTATGATCATTACAGGGACCTTTGCGTTTCTTAATACTTTTTCTGCTATACTGCCTAACAAAAACCTGTCAAGACCACTTTTACCTAGAGTACCCATAATGATCAGGTCTATTGAATTATTTTCTGAAAAATTGACGATTTCCTCGGCCGGGTGTCCATCAATAATAATGCATTCCACCTCAACATCTTCTTTTTGACCTTTTTCTTTTACAAAGTCAGTTGCTTTTTTACCTTCGGATCTCAACATTTCATATATGTTTTCCCACGCCATATCCATTGGTATGGAGGCAAATGCCCCGGTATCAACTACATATACGGTAAATACCCTGGACCCTAACATTTTAGCAATCTCAATGCCGTGTTCAACAGTTTTGGCTGAGTAATTTGACCCATCTGTCGCAATTAGAATATTTTTATATAAATTACTTTTCAAGAGAATTCCCTCCCATATCTTATTATTTTTACAATATCGTCCGGCCTACCTCTTCTGACAATACTTGCAAGCAGATTGTGACTGTTAGATAGGTTAGAGGATCTGTTGTTTAACACCATGATATTAGCTTGTTTATTCTCCATTATTGAACCAATATCCTGATCAAGCCCTAATAACGTTGCTCCATATAGTGTGCACATCTTAAATACCTGTCCATCATCCAGTCTATATACTTTTGATAGAAATTCCATTTCAGCAAACATATTAACAGAATTAAGCATAACATTATCCGTACCAACACCTACTATAATATCCATATCAAGCATCTTTTGTATGGGTGGGTGAGTAAGTGAACCTACTCCTGTTATTAAATTTGACCGTGGACATACCACAACCGGTATATCAGCATCAGAAATTGCACTCAGATCATTTTTTTGCGCATGGGTCATATGCACAAGAAAGTCCGGTCTTAGCTCTATAGCCATAGGGATATCCGATGCATCTTTTTCACCTGCATGTATGGAAAAGATCTTCCCGGCCCTGCGTACAATATCAACTGTTTCTTCAAGGACCTGTGAAGATACATCATTTGCCCCGCTTATACCGATCCCATTGCAGATTACGGCAAGTTCATCCGGTTCCCCTATATGTGGTTCATCCTGTCTCTGCGGTCTGCCCAGGATAATACCTGAAATATCCTGTAGTGAATCCAGAACCTCTATCAGGATAGAAGCGCCTGGAATACCACCTTCCCTATAGTCACAAAATGTACATGTCCCTGTATTGATCATATCTAACAGTGTCTGGCGCAGGGCATGTTTCATATCAATATCAGGCGTTAATCGAAGTACTCTGTGTTTTAGGCCCATGGGGGGTTTTACCAAACTGTCCAGGTCCAAAATTGGCGGGTCTTTCAGAACCGAATCACCTATATGGGTGTGTGCATTTACAAAACAAGGAGCAATCACTCCACTAAAATGAGCATCTACATCGGTATCAGTTCCGATTTCAGTAATGATGTTATCCTCTATACAGAGGTACCCTTCTATAACCTCGGGCTTATCACCATATATTATGGTGCCTGATAATACTTGTTCTTTCGACATTGCCATTATTATTGTTATATTTGTTAATAATAATT
>MZXQ01000292.1:18106-21314 GCA_002926195.1 Candidatus Methanomarinus sp. HR1
ATTTCAATTGGAAAAACAAATTAAATATAAAAAATTAATAATAACATATGTTGTTAATAGTAATGTTGTGAATACTAAAACTGGGTGAAATAGGACTGATTTCATTAATAAAGTGTAGTAAAATTATCAATTAAAAGATAAAGTACTATTCACTCTTTTTTCATTCGATAAGTATATATATTATCGTAGCACACTTTATCATATCAACTACATAATTACAAACGAATTATATTTATATACTATATGAAGGGAAT
Source organism: Candidatus Methanomarinus sp. HR1 (assembly GCA_002926195.1). Lineage (GTDB taxonomy): Archaea > Halobacteriota > Methanosarcinia > Methanosarcinales > Methanocomedenaceae > Methanomarinus. The sequence goes on from MZXQ01000292.1 coordinate 18,361, forward strand.
CGGAGGGGGATGAATAACGATGCAAAAAGTGGAACCGCCACATTTTGAGGGGAGTGTGGCTTTTTCCCTTTACATTTGAGGGGTAAAGATGAAAATAAGGCTTGAAATTATACATGATAACGGCTCATCAAAAGAGATCGAGATTAATGGTTTGCCCACATCAGAGTCGATATTAAATCTTGTCACTCAATTGATGAATGAGTACAATTCAGCATTAAATGTATCTTTATCACAGTCTGGCACAACACAAACACAACAGACTCCCCGGACAATACAGACTCAATCTAAACAAAAATACAACCAGCCACAAAAAATTGAAAAACCCAACACCAGTGAGACTCGTTTATTCAAGATTGCTAAAGAGGATTACAGCAGGTTGAAAAACGAGTCTCTAACAATAAAAGAGCGGCTGGAGCTTTTTTTGAATTATGAATATAAGGACCAGTGGTTCACATCACTTGAAGTAAAAAAGGATTATGACAGGGTCTATGGAGAGATTTATATCAGTACGGTTTCTACTTATCTATCCCGGCTATATAGAGAAGGAAAACTTGAACGGTTAGGTAATCGAAACCAGCGTAAATACCGTGTCATGGAAGAAAGCGAACCGGAAGAGTATTCACTTTATCCGGTTTCTATCCCGCATACAGCATTGTAATCAGTATATTCGGTAAGTAATGATTTATGTATCCGTCTGGTATATTCTGCCTGGAATAGAGACATAAAAAGTATGTTGTCACCTATTCTAATCTTAATGTCATCCGGTTTGGAAGGAATTGTATCGATGGGCACCAATACAGGTCCTCTACAAGTAGTACATATCCTAAAGTCCCGGTCGTGATTATTAATAAACTCTCTGATCTCCTTATCTACAATGATACTCTCGGCCACTGCATCACTATAAGATGACATACTATCCATCACTTAAAGCAAGGACATATTTTCGAGCTGTTCCCTGACGATCTCAACTCCTCTCTGGCAATCATTAGGCGACTTGCCCCCGGTTACTACCAGTTTACCCGAACTGAAGATAAGAACAACTATCTTCGGAGAATTGATACGGTACACCAGACCAGGGAACTGCTCCGGTTCATACTCAATATTCTCAAATCCAAGGCCAATAGCTATTGCATTAAGGTTTAATTTAGTACCAAGATCTGCAGATGCCACAATATTCTGTATGGTGATCTGGGGATCTTCTACTACTTCAACACCAAGGGATCCTATCTTCTTTGCAACATTGTGAATGACAGTAACTACATCCTCCACATTCTTTGCACCTGTACAGACGACTTTCCCTGATGTAAATATCAAAAAGGCTGCCTTAGGGTTTGTTACCCTATAGACCATTCCAGGAAATTTGGCTTTATTGTACTCCGCCCCTTCAAGTTCCGATTCAATGCTTAAAAGGTCGAAACTCTCTGCAAGTTTAGTAGATGCGACCACATTTTGTATATTAATTTCCGATTCTGGCATATTTTATCCCGTTAATAAATCTTTAAATATAAATCTGTTCAGAATATTGAACATTAATCTATAGACAATGGCATAAACGATAAAACCTGCGGAAAAATTCAGGCCTAAGTGAGAATTTTGTTATAATATTATAGTATATCAAGACTTTTCATTTGACCCGGTCATCCTGTTTAGCTATACAGAACTTGCAGATCGCCTCTTCATTTTCTGTTTGTTTATCCTTTACAGGGCAGTAGTACTCATCCCCTTTTTTTTCCACACAGAACCCACCTGGGAATGGAGTACCTACCGGATGCGGGGGTGTCCTGGTAATAAAGAGATTATACATAGCACATAAGAAATAAAGAACTGTCATTTCCCGCGTATCAGAAGCAGTTATATCATCCAGTTTTTGCAAAAAGATCTTAAGGAAATCATTATATTGTTCCATATCAAGTTCCTGGTTTTGAAAATTATCGCTTGAGAGAATGATCTTATAATTAGAAAATATCTGCTCACACATTTTTTCTTTGAATTTTTTCTTATAATTGGGAGGGAGGTATCTACAATCATTTTCCAGCAGGGCCTGAACCCTCATCAGATCAAAAACATTGTAGGCACTCAGTTCTTTTTTAAGTTTGGATAACAATGATTTTTTGTCATAGACTGATTCACTGAGTTCCTGCATACCTTCCAGTTTCTTGAATATTGATCGGGTCATTATCTTAATCATCAATGCTTTCGAGTTAGAACTTCAATACTGCCGTCTGTCTTACCAATAAATATTTTATATGCATTATCAAAAATCCCATGTTCTATTACACCAACACACTTTGATAAATCCAAAGCTAAACGATCCGGTTTGACAATCTTCCCAAAATCAGCATCTATTATACAGTTCCCATTATCAGTGATCACAGGGCCGTCTTTTTGTATTGCCATACGCAGAACAGGTTTTCCTCCGAGTTCACTGACCTGCCGTTCGACAAGTTGCAATGCATCAGGCATAACTTCAAGAGGTACAGGATGATCCAGGATGTCCAGCAGTTTAATTTCATCTACCAGTACCACAAACTGCCGGGCAGAACATGCTACGATCTTTTCACTGGTATGTGCGCCTCCACCGCCTTTTATTACAAACATATCATTATCGACCTGGTCCGCTCCATCAATAGCAATATCCACTACCGGATCCTGGGCAAGTATCGTAAGAGGTACGCCGCATTCTATAGCTATCATCCTCGCCTGGAATGATGTAGGAATCCCTTTTATATTCAAACCTTCTTTAACCCTGCGTCCAAGTGCCTGTATTGCATAGGCTGTGGTCGAGCCGGTCCCGAGACCAACTACCATCCCATCTTCTACGATCCCGGCAGCGAATTCGCCAACTGCCTTTTTTTCATCAGTGCTTACTTTTTTTGTTCTGTCTGTCATTAGCATATATGATATTTGCAATATTCTAAGTATTTTTTGGAATAATTCGTATCTTTTTCATATTA
>MZXQ01000291.1:0-4884 GCA_002926195.1 Candidatus Methanomarinus sp. HR1
CGAAAAGATAATATCAAACAAAGTAACATTTAACATGATATATATGAAAGAGAACAAATCAGTATATGAAGAATCATTAAAAGTACATGAACTGCACCATGGAGTTCTTGAAGTTGCCAGTAAGGTAGCACTAAAAGATGTACACGACTTAAGCATTGATTATACTCCAGGCGTAGCCGAGCCATGCAGAGCTATACGCGCGAACCCGGATACGGTTTATACCTACACAAGTAAAGGCAACTTTGTTGCAGTGGTCACTGACGGTTCGGCAGTACTGGGACTGGGTGATATAGGGGCTGCAGCAGCTATGCCGGTAATGGAAGGTAAAGCTATATTATTCAAGGAGCTGGGAGGGATCGATGCTTTTCCCATATGTCTGGACACAAAAGACACAAAAGAGATAATTCGCACAGTAAAACATATAGCTCCCACCTTCGGAGGTATCAACCTGGAAGATATAAGTGCCCCGAGATGTTTTGAAATAGAGGATAAACTGCGCCGCGAGATAGATATCCCTGTGTTCCATGACGACCAGCACGGTACTGCAGTAGTTACATATGCCGCACTTATTAATGCCCTGAAGATAGTCGGAAAGGATATTAATGATATAAGAGTAGCAATTAGCGGAGCCGGGGCAGCTGGCGTAGCCATTGCACGTATGTTGATAAGGGTGGGTGTACGCGACATAGTGATATGTGACAGCCGCGGTATTATCAGGCAGTCCCGCAGGGAAGGTATGAACTTTATGAAATTCAATCTGGCAGGTCTTACAAACAGAAGGAATCTTAAAGGGGGACTATATGAGGCCATGGAGGGTGCTGATGTCTTTATTGGGGTATCTGCCGCCGGTATTGTATCAAAGGATATGATACGTAATATGGCTAATGACTCCATAGTCTTTGCCATGGCAAATCCAACCCCTGAGATCATGCCTGACGATGCATCTCAAGCCGGTGCCAGGATAATTGCCACAGGACGTTCTGATTTTCCTAATCAGGTGAATAATGTGTTAGGATTTCCTGGAATATTCAGGGGTGCACTGGATACCAGGGCAACGGATATCAATATAGAAATGAAGATCGCAGCCGCTCATGCCCTTGCAGGGATCATTGAAGAATCCGAATTGGATAAAGATCATATCCTACCCGGCCCCCTGGATAAAAGAGTAATGCCTGCAGTTTCATCTGCTGTTGCTAAAGCTTCGGTATTATCAGGGGCAGCCAGGGTATGTCCTCTACCCGAAGAAGTAGAAAAACACGCAAAAATATTGATCTCATGACACGCATTTATTGATTATGGATTTGGCCCTGGATATTTCTATTGAGATTAATTGATGGTGGGCTTCAGGGTCAATGATAACCACCAGTACTGTTGATCTTGACGTAAGTGTTATAAAGATCTGATAATTCTTGAATTCAAAAGTAGTAGCTGTTAACCCTTCTTTGTTTATTTCTCTTAATATATTATTTATCTGTTTTTCCAGCCAGAGCATTACTTTAAGCACTCCTGTATCTTGAGGAGTACGGACTGCAATAGGAGTACCATCTATTCTATACAGGATACATACATGTATACCTTCGGTCTCATAAAGATCATCAAGGACCTGTTCAAATGTCTGTGTGTACATAATCACCTGTTCTCGTCATTCATTACCAGGTTTAGTATATATTCAGGGCTTTCGTTATGGCTCCAGTTATGACGCAGAAGTTCGATTCTTTTTGCAAGCCGCTGGTCAATATTTCCGGCCTGCTGGATAGCTGTTATAAACTCTTTATCAAATTCATAGTTGGCAGTCACTTTATCAATATCACTTTCAGAAGATATTACAACAATACCAAGACCTGATTCGATCCTATATGGATATAGTCCTTCACCGTGTTTTGAACCTCTGTGTTTAACAACATGTATGGTACGGTCAAAAAGTTCACCAAATCCTAAATAATCCAGATGCAATACCGAATCAGCAAGATACAACGGCATTATAGAACTTTGATTGACCTCTTCTTTTCTATTACTGCCTTCAATAGTAATGACAGTCGTGCCCATTTCTCTTAAATTCATAAAAATAGAACTTATTGATTTACGTTTATCATCTTCCAGATACATGGAATAATGTGTAAGCGGATCAATAATAATCAACTGGTGTTCAACATCAGTATGAGATTCCCTGATAATCTCGAGTATATCAAGAGACGGGAACATTAAATCTTCTCCATAGATATGGACAATTCTAAGGTTTCCTGCACTCAGATGCTCTTCAATCTCATCAAAACCAAGTTGTTTACAATCTCTTAAGATCTGATCTTCTGACATCTCAAAAGATATAAAAACAACCTTTTTCCCTCTATTAAGTCCACACAGGGCAAACTGTAGGCCAAATGTTGTCTTTCCAACTCCAATACCACCATTGATGATATTTATTGATCTCTCGCGAAATCCACCACCGATTATCTCATCAAGCCCATATATTCCTGATGCTACACGTTCTTCCAATATAACCACCACTCATTATTCTATTAAAATATATAGCTGTCTGATTATTTAAATATATTGCCATATAGTTAAATATTTTAAACACTTTAATTGATATAGGGAATTTCGTGGGTTAGAATTAATGAGAACAAAGACTTTTTTTAGCAATAAAAAAAATGCCACTCAGGCTGCTGGAGAGTTGATAAAAAAAGCTGATGCATCTATTGATTTTGATCCTGATCTGGTTTTTTTTTATGCAACACTCAAATATAATGGTCATTATCAGGAAATGCTGGATATCATTAAGAAGCGTTTTGAGGGAATTCCACAAATAGGGGCTTCAATTGATGGGATGATTTTTCCACATGACATGCGTACGGACGGAGCCGTACTTGTTTTAGGAGAAGATAAGGATGCAAGAATAGAGGTTAAGAGTGTTAATGAAGAAGGAGCATTACAGTCTGCGCAAACTCTTGCTAACATGATTAAATGTGAGAAAGGGGTGGTGATACTTCATTTTCCTTTTGTTCATGTGCCTGGTTTAAAAAAGAGTGCTGAATTCTATGCCACAGGGAAATATTATAGCGCAAAGGCAAAAATGGGTGATGAAGAGTATAAGAAAAAGGTGGCGCGTAATTTTTCTAATTACTGTGACAGATCGAAAACCTTTTATTTCCTTCCTAATGTGCTTGAGATTGTTGCAAGAGAGCTTGGATATAATGTGCCTGTGATTGGTGTAAATGTATTGCATTTACAGGCAAAGCTCAATTCTCCTTCAATATTTAGTAATTTTAAAGATATTGAGGATGGGATTGCAGCGCTGGTGATAGAAAAGGATGATGTTGAGGTTATATATGAAGATATTTATCCTGAAAAGGGTAATTCAATAGATGAAACGATGAGTGCAATTAAAAACAATTTCGACGTTGTGAAGGAATTTAATGCACTATTTGAAGGAAATGTATTAATTTCACTTGATGGTAAACCTCCGGTGAAAGCTTTTAAGGATGTGATTGGTAATAATAATAATGTTGAATTAGAATTAAATGAAAAATTTAATAAAGAAAATTTTCAAATTCAGACGCCATATTTTCTGTCGTTTTTTAATGAAAAAACACAAGGATTCATGCAGATTGGAATAGATTCTTATTTTCCATTTGATCTTTTTCCTATTATGGTAGATATTGATGATTTTTCAAATACTCTTTTATTAGCCCATGAACCTACTTATGGTCAAATGTATAATTATATTTCAGGTTTATATTCAATAAGAAATATGGATTTATTTCATTTCTTTTGTATAGATGTTGGAACAATTAGTTCCTTTGGAGATAAAGCGATTGATTTTCAAATTGAGATTGAAAAAAAGTTCAATGACAATTATATTGGATTAATGATAACCTCCCCGTCTATTTTTTTACCTGAATCAATGAAAAAAAGATCAAACATCACAGAAATTAAAGATAATATATATTGGTCCAGTTGCGGAACCAATATTTTCTGCAGCATTTAAAAGAAATTGGCAAATCCCATGATTACTAATGATGAATATGTGGATAATATCATAGCTTTAATGTTTTTATTATCTCCTATTTCAAGTGTCCAGTTCTTAAGCTGGAAATGTATGAATGTTTCTTTTATTAAATACATAAATGGTATTATTACTAAAAATGAATACCAGCTAAAAATATCATTATTTGTAGCAATAATTATTAGTGAGAAGTAAACTATCAGGATTAAGCAGGCTGTTTTTATTAATTTGGAAGGAGAAAAAATCACACCTAATGTTCGTAATCCGGCTTCTCTGTCTCCTTTAATATCTTTCAGGTCTTTTAAGAGTACTCCTGCCAATCCAAAACATAAGAAAATAACTGATAAGACCAAACCTGTGATCAATGAATCTGAAAAAATTAACCAAATACTCATGGTATATGCAGGAAATGCTATACCATATGTTATAATCTCTCCTATATAATGTGTTTTTAATCTAACACCGGTAATTTTTTTTAAGAACAGGTTATCCGAATACCACCATGTTATTGTAAGCCAGACAATAAAAAAGAGATAAATCGGTCTTGCTAATAAATATGATACACATAATATCAATATGAGTGAAATTGAATATAAGACTATAGAAATTATTACAGCTTCATTTTGTGAAATAGTTCCATTTGTTAAAAAAGTCTCTTTTTTATTGCGGATATCTTCTTCTATGTCATTTGTATGATTCCAGAAATTCGATGCTCCACTTGAGATCAATGTTATAATAATTCCCAGGCTTAGTATATATATTTCGTTTAATGAAATTTCAGTAAATTTTGATGAAATAAAAAAAAGGGTAAAACAAAAAATTGGTAGTGGTGAAAATATTGAGAACGGTGTGAAGCTTAATTTTATAATAGAATGTATCTT
>MZXQ01000291.1:4917-5838 GCA_002926195.1 Candidatus Methanomarinus sp. HR1
GTTAATATACTGGATGATCATGAACATAAGAATTATGTCGATGAAAAATAGTGGAAAATATATATATGTTAAAAAAATAAATCCTGATACATCTTGGTTTTAAATATTATGACATAATATCTAACTGTCAATCACGTACCATGGTGCTGTGTTCATACTCCGGACTTGTANNTGGTATGCTGACGCCAGATCGCCTTTATCAAACCTGAATATATCTTTATCCAGTGAATCTTTTGTCTGTTTATCCCACAGCCTGCAGGTATCACACGATATCTCATCACCAAGTATTACTTCATCTCCTCTACGCCCGAACTCAAGTTTAAAATCAGGGATCAATAATCCTCTTGGTTCTAAAAATTCTTTCAGTATATCATTGATGATAAGTGCGGTTTTACGAATATTAGCCATTTCTTCTTTTGTGGCAAGTCCTAATGCTACTGCAATATCTTCATTTAGCATGGGATCGTGTCGTTCATCATCTTTATAGTCCAGTACGACCACAGGCGGTTCCAGGAGTTGGCCATGCTTAAATGGATATTTTTTCACAATTGAGCCTGCTGCTATATTGCGGACAATGACTTCTACTAAAATAATCTCTATGGCGTCCACTACCATCTCATTATCAGAAAACATATATTTGTAGTGTGTTTTGATGTTTTTTTCTTCTAATAGTTCAAAGATTTTTTTAGATATTATGGCATTATAATAGCCCTTTTTCGGTACGGAACTTTTTTTGGCCCCATCAAAGGCAGTGAGGCTGTCCCTGAACTCCATGATCAGAAGATCAGGATCATCGGTCTTGTAGACTGTTTTGGCTTTTCCGGAATTCAATATATCCGTCTTTTTCATAAGATTATACCTCCAAGAAAAAGCAATGAATGTGTTATAGCAATATAATATTACTGGAAGGTAATAACTCAC
>MZXQ01000077.1 GCA_002926195.1 Candidatus Methanomarinus sp. HR1
GCAAAAATCACCTGGTCTTTCTACAGGAAAAATACTGTTGAGGGGCTTTTTCTCTCATCAGGGATAATCGGTGATGCGGAAAAGACCTCCCTGCAGCAGCTTGAGGTAGCAGAACTGCTGCGTGGATCAGGTTTTACAGGATATATTCATATACGTGTGATGCCTGGTACACCCAAATATCTTCTTGAGCAGATCGCAGATCATGCCAATAAATTCGGAGTAAATGCAGAGACCACAAGTGCTCTTAACTATTCTGAGATCTGTCCGAATTTTGATTATAACAATGATGTCCTTACACGTTTGCAATGGACTCATGATCTTATTAAAAAAAAAAGAAGTGAAACGAGATATACAGGACAAATTATCGGTGCAAATGATACGCAGTTCGTTGTTGGTGCTGTTTCGGAACCGGACAGGGATATTATCAGGACAGTTCATGGATTTATGAACAAATATGCACTCAGGCGTCCGTATTTTATGAGCTTTGATCCTGTACCTGATACTCCGCTTGAGAATAGCACCCCATCTCCGAAATGGAGAGAGCACAGGCTGTACCAGGCATCATTTCTTCTTAAGGATTATGGTTGTAAAGCATCGGATTTTGATGATATCTTTAATGAGGACGGTTTTCTTACTAATGATGACCCGAAAATGCGTCTGGCATGTGTTCACAGTGATTATTTTCCTGTGGATGTCAATTGTGCCGGGCGTGAAGAGCTGTTATTGGTTCCTGGTATTGGTCCGATCAGTGCTAATCGGATCATGCAGACGCGTCCCATTACATCAGAACAGGAACTTATGCGTATGGGTGTGGTAATGTCGCGTGCACGTCCTTTCATCGAACTCAACGGAAACAGGCAGACCAATATAAGTTCGTTTATAGAGTCGGCATTATGATACTAGCTTTTAAGGTAAGCGTTAACGGAGTGCTGCTTGCATGTGCAAAACTTAAAGAAAAACCGGAAGCTGAGCTTTTGTTCGCAAACAATAAACATGAAATAAAGCAGAAATTGAAGTTCTCAAATGTCAGGGATGAAGTGATCTACCTTGGATTTGACCGGCAAAGGGCAACAGCAGGATTGATCACAGAGATACTGGGTAAAAGGCCAGCCAGAATGTCACGTACTGATCCTGCACCGATTAAATATATTGATCTGATATTACGAAACAGGGACGCAAATCCGGCTGAGCTGGTCCGTCTGCTTGTTTCGTGTTGTGGCAAAATGGAAATGCTTTACTCAAAAAAGACACAACTTGCACGCCGGTATTATAGATATATGCGGGATGTGTCTGCATCCTGGCAACGGTTGTGTATGTTAGCCAGACCATGCTTTATTAATGGCATTCTCACTGTCAGGATTGATTCGCAGCATGATGTTGGTGATATTTTTTGTAGATGGCTTGCTAAGAAGAACCCTGATGTACCAGTAGCAGTGATCCATGGCAAAGATGCATGGGTCGGGAATGGCAAATTGGTTGGTCTCGGGGGGTTTATTAAAACTACTGCAAAGTTTGTTGATAACTTAAAAGGGCCGGAGCAGGATACTGGAATTAAAACAGATATTGAAGTGGAAGAGCTGTGGGATATCTTTTATGATTCCCAGATGATCGAAACAAGGCGAAACCGTACTCTTGCTAAGAAAATGCAGCCAAAAGGTGTTTCGGATTTGTATGAGAT
>MZXQ01000290.1:0-836 GCA_002926195.1 Candidatus Methanomarinus sp. HR1
TCATTGGCATGTATAATATATGTCCAGTCGCCTAAAGTAGAGGTATTTACGGGGCATTTAATCGCATTATCGCTCTGATACTGCGATGGTTCTATTACACTCACTCCATTTTTTTTAATCCAATAATAACCAGGATATGTTTCTGTTATGACCCAGGCGATATGCCTATTCTTTTCATTAATTTTAATTCTCATATCAAAAGGAGACGTTATATCAGGAAGTGTACTATCTGAAAAAATGACTACATCAGTTGAGTTTGTGTTGCCTGCCAGATCAATAGCAGTAGCTGTGATCACATTATCTCCATCAATCATATTAGTAATATCTGCAGACCAGTGTACATTATCTATTACCGGACTAATAGTTGTATTCCGGCAGGTTGAACAGTTTACCATGACACCTGCATCAGCCTCTACAAAACCGCTAATTGTTAAGTGATCAGTATTGATATGAGATGGTACATCATCAATGCCTATTGCAGGTTTAACAGTATCCAGTACAATAATTTTAGAATCTGATGCTGTATTACCTGCCATATCAGTAGCATTGATAATTATCTCATTATTTCCTTCCTGTAATCCTGAAAATAGAACTTCCCAGGTTTTATTGTCAGGATAATCTTCCGTTTCTGCTGTTGCATTCGGACTGTAGGCGATTATAGTCGAACCCGGCTCCATAGTACCATTAACTAACTGATAATTGTCTTTAGTGGGTGAGGTAACGTTAATGGTTATATAAGGAGGTGTATTATCCAGTATAATGGTAGTGTTCCTGGTTCTGATATTGCCAACTTCGTCCGTAGCCGTGACTGTGATGATATTATTTCCCTCTGTCAT
>MZXQ01000290.1:913-1185 GCA_002926195.1 Candidatus Methanomarinus sp. HR1
TAATTTCAATTTCAGGTGGAGTTTTATCCACTACAATAGTGGCAGTAGTTGAATTCGTATTGCCTTCATTATCTACAGTAAAAGCTGTTATCCGGTTTTTACCTTCTTCCATACCAGAGATATTTACTGACCAGGTAGTATCTGCTTTGGTCATTTCACCTACTGTTGCAGTTCCGCATGATATGACAACATCCGAACCACTGGTCATAGTCCCGCTCACTATCTGAAAATCAATATTGGTTGGCGAGTTAACCTCATCAATAGTGATTAAC
>MZXQ01000076.1 GCA_002926195.1 Candidatus Methanomarinus sp. HR1
CACCTTGACTTTTTCCTGGTGAAAACTGATTCAAACGGAACCGAGCAATGGTACAGGACTTTTGGAGGAGTAGGTGATGAATTCAATCCCTCTGTCCGGCTAAGTCCAGATGGCGGTTATATTCTCGGTGGAAGGACGTTTTCATTTGATGATGCTGATTACTGGCTCATAAAAACCGATGAAGACGGAAATGTGCAATGGGACCGGACGTTTGAAGGCAGTGAACTGGACTCTTTCCAGCAGACACCTGATGGCGGTTACATCATTAAGGGTGATTTTTATGACCCTTCTAAAAATTTTGGGGTTAAAAAGGCGTTAATAAAAACCGATTCAAATGGAAACGAGCAGTGGAACATAACAATAGAAGGGGATGAATTGGACTCTGTTTTGCAGACAGGGAATGGTGGCTACATACTTGCAGGGACTAAGGACTCTAAACTCCTGTTGGTAAAGCTGGTAAAATTAATGGCAGAACGACCGGCTCCTACGGCACAATTCACATACGACCCTGGAAATCCCGTTGCAAACCAATCTATAACTTTTGATGCATCAGCGAGCTTTGACCCGTATGGGAACATAACCTATTTCCAATGGGATATGGGGGACGGGAGTTATGTGAACACCACTCAAAGAACAGTTATGCATTCCTATGATGAAGGTGGCAATTACATCGTGGGTTTAACAGTGACAGGCAGTAATGATGAAGTGAGTTCAATCACCCGGGAGATTATAGTCCAGCAATCGGGACCCCCCATTATGAGATGGAATAAGACATTTGGAGGGGGCGGTGATGATAGGGTATATTCATTGGAATATACATCTGACGGCGGCTACATACTTGCAGGGTCCTCACGTTTTTTCACTGGCAAACGCATTGACACTGATGCTATGCTGGTTAAAACCGATTTAAATGGAAATATGCAATGGCAAAGGACCATCGGAGGTGATGATCATGACACGGTAGATTCAATCCAACAGACCCATGACGGCGATTATATTATGGTGGGTACGACAGAATCATATGGTTTCGGCACCATCGACCTCTGGCTTGTGAAAACAGATGCTAAAGGAATAGAGCAGTGGAACCGGACCTTTGGGAGTGGGGATATAGATGAAGATATCTCGTTCCTGCAGACCTTGGATGGTGGCTATATTATGGTAGGCACGACAAGATCATATGTGACCGGGTCCTATGACATTTGGATGATGAAAACAGATGCAAAAGGGATAGAGCAGTGGAACCGAACCTTTGGAGGAGAGGACTATGATGATACTGCACCTTCTGTCCTGCAGGCTTCAGATAGCGGCTATATCATTGCAGGAGATACAAAATCATATGGTGCCGGTTCCGATGATTTCTGGCTGTTGAAAACCGATCCGGAAGGAACCGAACAGTGGAACAGGACATTCGGGGGAGACAGCTTCGATTGGCTGAACTCTTTCCAGCAGACCTTTGATGGTGGTTATATCCTCGGTGGAGATACTCGTTCATTCGGAACCGGTTCATTCGATTTCTGGCTTGTGAAAACTGACAATAATGGTATAGAGCTGTGGAACAGGACATTCGGAAGTGATGATCATGACACGGTATATTCAGTCCAACAGACCCCTGATGGCGGCTTTATCCTGTTAGGTGTTACAGGTTCATGTGATTCGTACGATTGCTGGCTGGTGAAGACTGATTCTGAAGGAGAAGAGATGTGGAACAGGACTTTTGGTCATGATGAGGATAACATTCCACGTTCTATCCTGCAAACCACAGACGGCGGCTATATAATCGCGGGAGAGACCGGGTCAGAGGGGGCTAAACCCTATGATGCGTGGCTGTTCAGGACCGACGCTGACGGATATGTGCAGTGGGAGACGACTTTAGGTGGGCCCGGTCGTGATGTGGCAAAGTTTGTATTGCTAGCTCCTGACGGCGGTCTGGTTGTGGCAGGGGATAAGGACTTACACAGTGAACAGCGTACTGATTTTTGGTTGATAAAGTTGGGTGGGATTCCTGCTGAACCTGAAGGTGGGGATGCACCGACTGATGCCGAACCGGTACAGATTCCGGATATTCCGGGTTTTTGTGCGGTAGTGGCTGTTATGGGGTTGCTGGTGTTGGTAGGTTTGGTTGGGCGGCAATGAGTCATAATGACAATGGAATCATGAGAAAAGAAGTTTGAAAAATAATTACTTAATATAAATCAATTGAAATTAAGGAGATGAATAAATTGGATGACAAATTAAAAACGAAGAAATTATTGATAATTTCTATTTTAATAATTAGTATCGTTTCTATTTCTGGCTGTACTGGTGAGTATAACGCAGAAATAAGCATTAAAGAATTCGAGGATATTGGCAACAGTACATACTTTGAAATAACTGATGATGAGTTAAAAGAATATCCTGAACTTATAAGATTAATAAGTGGTCAGGAATGTACAAAATCAGATTACAGCAGTTGTGAATTAAATTCAGATGAATTCAAAAGGTTTACTGATTTTTATGAAATGAAGCATCACGAATATTTATTTAGTATTGACATGAAATTTGAAAATAATTTAAATGATAACATTATCAATACTGAACTAATGAACACGTTCGAATCTTATGGATTTCCATTGTCTGAAAATTATTCCATCATTACAAGCGAGAGAAATAGCTGGTGGATAGAAAATAAAGCTAACAGTTCTGAATATATTATTTGGGAAATAAACGATGAGTTAAAAGTATATAAAAGTGAATATATTAAATATGACTTCACCAAAATAGGGGAACATTATTATAATATTGACTTTGCTGAATCTGAATATGGACTATTTTGGTAACTATAAGTCTGGACAGCAGGAGGTAAACAACATGAACACGAATGTCACAAACCAGAAATACAGCTATTCAGAGCTTGGTATGATCTTTGGAATGATTATTGGAAGCGGAATTGGAAGCTCACTGGATAAAAGAAGGAGGTAATGAACATGTCAAAGGAAACTATTCGGTTCACAATAAAAACTCTATCATTCAGGGGACTGATTCTGCTTATATTATTTACCGTTGTCACAATGATTGGTAGTGCCTTACCTGATAATGAAGGTCCGGGACAATTAATTTCAGAGCCTGCAGCCGTATGTGTTAGATGCAGAAGGTCTGGTGTTTGCATCGGATTTTGAGCCTGCCGATAATTATTGTTGCCAGCATATTGCTTCTTGTTTATAGGATGTGGCAAAAAAAGAAAATGAGAGGATAACATGACTAAACGTATAGGAATTCTGTATTTTTCCCCGACAAATACAACAAAAAAGATATGTAGAGCCGTAGCTTTGGGAATGGGTACAAAGAACCCGCAAACGCTGGACATGACTTTTCCGGATACCAGAACAGAAATAATCGCTAATCCGAATACAGTTACAGCAAATATAGATCACTTAATTATCGGTGCCCCTGTTCATTCCGGCAAGCTTCCGCTTCAAGCCATGGAGTGTCTTATTGCCATTGGCGGAAATGGAAAAGAATGTAGTGCGATTGTTGTTTATGGCAATCGGGACTATGGAATTGCTCTTTACCGTATGGTGGAAATTCTTTCCAAAAATGGTTTTGGTGTTACCGCTGTTGGTGCCTTCATTGGCCAACACACATATTCGGATATAGTACCTGTTGCAATGGGACGACCAGACGAATCAAGCAACCAGAGAACGAAAAGAACCTCTTACTATTGTAAGGGAGAATCAACATGAAAGCCTGCTATAAATTAATTAGAAGC
>MZXQ01000289.1 GCA_002926195.1 Candidatus Methanomarinus sp. HR1
GTGAGAACAACATTCTCTATATTCAGTACTTCCGATTATAGGGAGTTCCGAATATAAAAAAATTTACATACGCTTTTATTGCTATAAATCTACTACTTTCTCCTAACATCTATAAAAATATTGAATTGATAAATTCCACTATTTATCAATAAACTCTGAAAACATCTCATATACCTTACTTTATTCTAGAGCTTCCGCTATCTTTGAAAGATTAATCCAAAATCTGAAATATATCAAATTTTGCTTAAACGACTACGAAGCACCTCAATCCTAATTTTATTATATTTTGCCAATAT
The DNA here is from genome assembly GCA_002926195.1 of Candidatus Methanomarinus sp. HR1. GTDB lineage: Archaea > Halobacteriota > Methanosarcinia > Methanosarcinales > Methanocomedenaceae > Methanomarinus. The sequence continues at coordinate 297 of MZXQ01000289.1, forward strand.
TTTTACAAATATTTTCACGGGAATTGCCTGCAATGATTCATATCCGTATTTAATACACTGAATTATATCGCTATTGGTTGCTGATTTTAATTCATATGCAGTAATATTAAGACCTGATTTTAGCAGGTTTAGAACATTAAATAAAATACATTGGAGAATAAAATATAATGTTCGCACAACAGGAGATTTTGAACAAGTTCTTATCTTGAATGTGTTTTTTACTCTATATCCTGTTTCTATATTCCATCTTCTTCTATACTCCTCAGGGACTACCTTAATGAATTCTGAAATTGAAATTATTTTCAGATTAGTTGCAAATAGATGATATTCATTATTTCCTTTTCCCTTCTTTTTCGTTGGATCATATTTTGGATTAACTACTGCTACAATACTAAATGTGGGACCACCTTTGCCAAATTGATACTCGAATATGGTTGAAATATAACCGAACTTCTCTTTATGTTCAGCGAGTATTGCATTGATCTTTTGATTTGACTTAGCAGCCATCACAAATTTTGTATTAAGTTGATATGCTGTAGATATAGGAACAGTATGGAAAAATTCTCGATCCAAAAATAAAGTACCAACCTGTATGCCCATTTTTCTGACTCTCTTTAAAAGTGATTCTATAAGCACCGCATAATTTTTTGTGAGACCATTGATAGCGATTACATCCAATGTTAATTTAGTTCTTCCAACTATATCAATTGTACAGAATGAATATCCCCATGAAGTTCCATTTTTAGCCTTAATTCCTCTTACACCTGAAGTGTTTTTATCACCATAGTAAGGTATGTCATGAAAATCAATAGCAACATCTTGTGTAGTACCCTTAAGATTCAGCATTTTTACAACATCTTGAGTAATCTTTCTAAAGGAAAACAGGATATACTCAATGTTATTTGATTTTATGTAGTTGTTGATGGTGTCAGATGATGGTATCTTTTTATCAGGATTTCTAAGTTTAAGGTCATTACTTGCTGATTCTGATGAGTTACTAGTCGAGGTAGCTGCGTAAAGTAATACAGTTAAGATATCTTGAAGACTATATGTTGCACTTTTCGGTAACTTTATTATGTTTATCTTACATATCATTTCAATTGTCATAGTCAGCATACTGGCTGACTTAATTTGTGAAAAATCCAATGAATCATCCCCTCATGAATTTCTATTGAGGGGTATGATTCATCCCCTATAAATTTTTTTCTTTGGATCTACTAGAAAATTTAATTGTTTATTGATCGGAAGTAGGGGGTTTCGGAAGTACTGATACTATAA
>MZXQ01000075.1 GCA_002926195.1 Candidatus Methanomarinus sp. HR1
CATCAAAGAAGCTATATATCTTTATATCGAAAGTTTTGGTATAGAAGACCTGCCCGATGAGGCATCCGCACCGTTCTGGACTACGATTGAAGTTGCCCATGCCTAAGCTGCCAATCACATCTGGTAGGAAACTTAAAGCTGCACTAAAAAGTGTGGGATTTATCGAAGTACGGCAGAGGGGTAGTCATGTGTCACTTCAAAAGATCACTCCTGGAAAAACATATAAGACTGTAATCCCACTACATCGTGAACTTGCAAAAGGCACACTTCTTGACATTCTTCACCAAACCGGACTGAGCAAGGATGATCTGCTGGAACTACTCAAGAATTGACTGCAGTTCGAAGCACACCTCCATATCTATTCTATACCGCCAATTTATACCCACATTAGTAAAAATATTATCTCTTTCCCAACGATTAACGGAAAGATATCCGACTTCCCAGATATTCAATAACAAGTCTTATTGCTCTCTCCACACCTATATCCATCTGCTCAGGAATAATATCGTCACTGTCCGGCCTCTCTCCAATGATGGCTGTTACACAGGCTGTGGGAATATTAAAAAGCCTTCCCATTATAAAAAGCAATGAACATTCCATTTCCATATTCACCGCACCCAACCTGCTCCAATATCTCACAGCATCGTAATATCTGGTCTCATCGGGCTGGTATCCATGAAAACCATCCTTCCTACCCTGACCTGTATAAAATGTTGCTGTGGAAACGGTAATTCCACTTACATAAGGAATCTCAAGTTTTTGTGCCATTTTGATCAATTCGTATGTCATCCTGATATCAGGGACGGCTGGATATTCCAGGTCATGAATGATCTGGGGAGATGCCCCGTCGAGCCGTACTGCACCTTCTGAAATAGCAACTTTTCCTGCAGATGCTTCCTTGCTTAAACCGCCGCAAGTGCCGATACGGATCACCCCTTTTAATGCAGGCATGATCTTGAATGCCTCATCTAACATTATTGAAAGGCCGGGTCCACCAATTCCATGTGAGATCACAGCTATTTTCGTTTTTAGCAATGTTCCTGTCCATATTCTATATTCCCGGTTATTACCGATCATTTCAGGATCATCCAGATAAGAGGCAATTTTATCTGTTCGTAACGGGTCTCCACAGGTGATCAGCCATTGAGTATTGCTTACAAGATTTTGATCGATAGCCAGATGGTATGTATTGTTCATTTTACACCTCATATGCTAATTTAAGCTCTATCAGGTCAGGTTTGATTAGGTCTTGCTTTTCTGTAGATCTTTATACTATCTTCAGAAGCATAAAGATGTATATATGTCAATCCCAATTAATCGATTTTATTTAACATAACATTCATTATATTTGTTATAGAAGAATGTACTTGGTGATATTATGATAACACCGGATGAAATTAAAAAGCAATATAAGGATGAATGGGTGTTAGTTGAAGTTATTGATGAAGATGAAAAAGGAATACCAACCCAGGTTGAACTGATAGCTCATAGTAAAGTAAGAGATGAGATTTATGAAGTACTGAAAAAAATGAAGGGAAAATACACCCATCAATTTTATACAGGTGATATCCCTAAAAAGGGTTATGTGGTGGCTTTTAATGAAATACAATTTTGATCCGAAATCATCAATTATCGCGTTAACTGTTACTTTAATAGGAATAAAAAATGAGAAAAAAAAGATTGAAATGGCATTTGATACAGGTGCTACATATAATTTAATCCCATGGGATGTTGCTGAATCATTAGGATATGAACCGGCATTTTCCAAAAAGAAAGTTAATATAACAACCGCTTCAGGAATTGAAAAATCTCCTCTGATTAATGTAGAGTGTATCAGTGTACTTGGAAAAAAAGCGAAAAATATAGAGTGTATTATTCATGATTTGCCTGAAACAAGTCGAGTAGATGGATTACTTGGTTTAAGTTTCATAAGACACTTTAAAATTTTTCTTGATTTTAAAAAAGGTGTTTTGGAGATTGAATGATTTTACTTTTTAAAATAAACTTAACCAATAGGAGCAATACATGACTCTAACAGGCCATTGACGAATCGATGACAAAAGGTACACTTCTTGACATTCTCCACCAAACCGGACTGAGCAAGGATGATCTGCTTGAACTGCTCAGGAACTGACTGCAGTTCGAAGCACACCCCATATCCTTAGAGAGTTCGTCCTTATTCAGTATTTGCGCACTATTAGCTGCAAGATATAATAAAAGAGATTCTACTATCTGCGGCTCTTTTATTTTAAACAATGTTACAATATCATGGTATATTGCCTTGTTCATCACATCATCACGAAGAACATAGAAGGCCTTTGTAAGATCAAAGATGTGAAATATCTCGGGAAATCCGCCTGGCACCAAGAAGTATGAGAATTCGATCAAGTTCCAGATATTCCAGAATCTCTTTCACTTTTGGTCTTATGAATTCCTGTTTAAGTTCGACAGGCACTTTATTTGTGTTCCACCACACGTTTTATCTTAAAAAGGCTTTTATGAGTTCTTCTTCCATTGATCTATATTTGGCTTATAGGTATATCTACTTTACTATAATTCTTATTTTTAGTAATGTTTGTTTTACTTTAAGTTTGATATTTAGCAAAAATAGCTTCCTCAAAGCTACATTTTTCAGGCATTTATATTATCGCATATATTGCACAATCGTCCTGATATCAGGCCGTTTCCCATACATAAGAAGTCCAACCCTGAATAACCGGCTTGATAAGATTATTACAAAATAAACTGACACAATAAGTATCAAAATGCTAGCTGCTATCTGGTATACAGGTACATCACTAACTGCAATCCTGCTCATCATTGCAACCGGAGATGTCAATGGAAACAGTGAGAGGAATGTCGAAATAGCGCCATCGGGTTTGGTGATCAATACCTGCATGAACATCATGGGTGCGATAGCAATAAAAGTGAAAATACCTACAAGCTGCTGAGCTTCTTGCATTGAGCCGCTTATGGCACCTACTCCGGCCATTATACTTGCAAATAATAAAAATCCAAGAATAAAGTATACAAATGCCAGAAGCAATACCAATGGCTTGATCACAACAGGAAGAACGTAGATCGATCCCATAGTGCCAATAGAAATCCAGATTGTGATCTGTAACAATCCGACACAACCCAGTCCGATGATCTTTCCGGTAAGCAGCTCGCGTGGAGTCAGGGAAGATAAAATAATCTCTATAACCCTGGTCTCCTTTTCTTCGGCAACTCCTCTTAGCAGGTATCCTGATGCTGAAAAAATAGTGATGATCAGGAGCATTCCTGTAATGAACGGAAGAGCAAAATCACCTATAATATCAGAGATTCCCTTCTCTTTAACATCGCCTACAGTATCTATAGTGAATAATTTCATATCTACAGGTTCTATGATCCTCCCAAGAGTATCATCATCCACTTTGTCTGTTAATAATGTTGTGATGATTATTTCAGAAAGTTGGGCGGATAATTCCATTTCCTGGAAATCAAATCCACTATTTGTGCTATATAATTCAATCGTACCGTTTTGTAAGTAATCATCTGGAATTATGATATATGAGGAGATCGTCTTAGAAATAATAGCTTTTTCTGCTTCTTCATTACCAGTGTATTGTATAAATTCGATGCTTTCATTTATCTTTTTTACGGATACTATTACCTGGGATCCTGCTGTGTTCTTAGAAGACAGATTAAACAAACCTGTTTGGTCGATATATCCAATACTCTTTAAGTCAGGATCATCATCAAATACCATCAGATTAGCCATCATCGGGATGGCCATGATCAATAAAAAAAAGATAGGAAATCCAAAAGTAATAAGCAGAAACTGCTTGCGCTTGACGATCTTAAGGAATTCGAATCTGGCTACTATTAATGATCTATTCAGTAATACCACCCTCTACAATCTCTATGAAAATATCATTTAACGATGGAGTTGTCTGCTCAAACCGTATAATCTCAACTCTTTTTATAAGTTCTTCAAGCAGCGGCTGTATATCATCTGCATCTTGTAGTATTAGCTCTACAAAAGTATCATGTTCTATTACCTTCCTGATACAATCAAGTCCGGAAAATGCATCGACACTCCCATCAAATTCGAGGATCACAGAATTGTTCTTAAGGTTTTTTCTATATTTCTTCCTGATCCTGTCTACTGTATCATATAACACTACACTGCCTTTATTGATCATTAGTATCCGGTCGCACAGGGTTTGTACCTGCTCCATTATGTGTGTTGAGAGAATTATAGTCTTACCTGCCTTTTTTTGTTCAAGCAGGATGTTAATGATGAGCTTGGTATTCACAGGGTCCAGACCTGAAAACGGCTCATCTACTACTATAATATCAGGATCGTGGATAATAGCAGCTATGAACTGGATCTTTTGCTGCATACCTTTGGAAAGCTCTTCTACTTTTTTTTCCTTATGCTCATACATCTCAATTAAACGTAAAAGATACTCTGCTTTTTCTTGAGCCTGCTTTTTAGGGATTCCTTTAAGCTGTGCCAGATATACCAGATGGTCGGTGATCTTTGTTGTTTTATATAGTCCCCTCTCCTCGGGAAGATAACCTATCCTGTCCTTTGCAGCATAGTCAGGTGTACTATCAAAGACCTTGATACTTCCTGAATCAGATGTTATAATATCAAGCAGCATTCGAAGAATTGTGGTTTTTCCGGCACCGTTGGGCCCTAACAGTCCGAATATCTCACCCTGGTTCACTGAAAATGAAATGTTGTTAATAACCTGTGTATCATTGTATGATTTCGAAATATCTGTTAATTCTATAATTGCCATTTATATCAGTTCATTTATTCTTGAGGTGTCTGGAATTCCACATTATATTCAACACCATCAATTGTCATATAAGACCACGGACTGTTTTCCTTTTCCCAGCTATGTGCAATCTGTCCCGGTATCATTATATCATGATACGTCTTCCAGTCAGAATAATCAACGCACCAATGTGACTTATACTCTTCCTGATCATTATAACGCCAGGCGCTCATCTGTGTCATGAATCCACTCACCGGATCAAACCTGACAAGCAGACTGTCTTCCTTTTCACCATGAGGAACCACCAGGCGGGCACTTGATGCATTTATTGCTTCCCAGCGAATATTTTGGTCTGTAACAAATACAGACGGTATCAGGACAGCTTCTGACCACATGATCAGGTTTTGACCATGTTTTACCTTTTCATCTGTTACATCCATAGTAAATATATCTTGTGTTTGAAAGACCCCTCCCTCTTTGAGGTAGAACTCATGTCCTGTAAGTATCGGGAATCTGTACCATGTAACCTCCATATCGCGGTAAAATTCCTGGGATGGAATGTAGCATCCTTTAAAGCGAACAGGCATCCAGACATGGAGTATTTTACTTTTTCCACGTCCCCATACAACGGCGGACTCTATTACAGGGATTTGATCTCCCATTATAGTATTCAGGTAGCGTTCAACCGGAGCAGGGAGATCAGATGGAAGCGGGACTGTGACAAGTTCTGGTGTAGTATCATGGTATGGTGGAAAACTTTTCGGTCCGATATGAAATCCCAATCCTGCTATGATCAACAGGATCATTATCGTACAGAAAAACACTGAAATAATTTTAAGTAGCGTAGCCATGCTTTTTTCCGCCTGAATATAATAAGAGTGTCGTACTGAATATAATAAAAGTGTCGTACTGAATTTAAGGTTTTGTATATTTTCCCATAAAACGTTAAATTCTATGATTTGCAAGAGACAGACGGGTTGCAGTTATCCGGTATATGGTCTAAAATCTTCAGCGACAACTATTTCACATAAAATTTTACACCGATCTTGAACAATCTCAGTGTAGGCAATTCTATCAAAGAACATCCGGTCTGCTGCTTAATCTCATTAAGAATCCGCTCAAGTCTTTGTCTTGTTTGTGCAGATACTGTAAACCAGATATTATATTCACCAGGCCGCAGATAATTATGAGAAACTTCATTAAAGTTGTTAATGATCCGGGCCACTTCTTCTATTCTCTCATCAGGCACTTTTACGGCAGCTAAAGTGCTTTCACCACCTGCTTTTTTAATATTCAGGATAGGGCCGATCCTCCTGATAGCACCTTGCTTGGTAAGGTACTTGATCCTGTGAATAATCTCATTCTCATCCGAATGTAGTTTTAATGCGAGTTCCCTGAATGGTTTCTCAACTAATGGAAAATCCAGTTGAATCTCGTTAAGTATGGCTTTATCCAGATCATCCAGCTCAATTATATTTACTCACTCCCTGGTTGGTACATACAATATGGTTCTTCATCCATATAATCACCGGTAGCGGCATATGCCCTGGCGCGGCATCCGCCGCAAACAGCACGATACTCACATTTACCACATTTGCCCTTTAATAGACTTAAATCCCTGATGTCATTGAATACCTTTGAGTTCTCCCAGATATCTTTAAAACTTTGTTGACGTATATTTCCTGCCAGGGCAGGCAAATAGCCGCATGGAAAAACTTCACCGATATGTGAAATAAAACAAAAACCCGTACCTCCCAGACATCCTTTGGTCATGGCCTCAAACCCGTGCGTCTTTGGTGTGATCTTGATACCTTCTTGTTTTGCACGCTGGCGCATGATCCTGAAATAGTGAGGTGCACAGGTAGCTTTCAACTGGATACTCACTTCTTTTTGCTGGTCATAGAACCAGTTCAATACACGTTCATATTCTTCAGGCGGGATCTCATCTTCTTCTATTTCTTTACCTCTACCTGTGGGTACCAGTAAAAAGATATGCAAGGCATCTGCTTTTAATTCTATGGCCAGATCAAGTATAGCAGGAATCTGGGTAATGTTCCTTTTAGTAACAGTGGAATTGATCTGATATCCTATTCCTGCATCTTTAATATACTGAATAGCTTTAAGAGAACTATCAAACGAGCCTGGTTCGCGTCTGAAATCATCATGTGTTCCTGCATCTGAGCCATCTATACTAATGCTTATACGCTTAATACCAGCGTCTTTCAGACGCCTGGCCACATCAGGTGTGACCAGTGTGCCATTAGTGGCGAACACTACACGTAAGCCTTTATCTGTGCCGTATCTTGCGATATCATAAATATCTTCCCTTAGTAAGGGTTCACCACCCGTCAGTATCAGAATAGGTTTACCATATTCTCTTAGTTGGTCGATCAGATGTTCTGCTTCAGTTGTAGAAAGTTCATTACTATCAAGTTCTGTGATAGCATTTGCTCTGCAGTGTCTGCAGGAAAGATTGCAGGCTCTTGTCAATTCCCATGCAATAAGTCTAGGCGGTTTGATCAAATAGTCGATCCTCCATAGTGATAAAATAGATGCCCAGACCCGGATTTGAACCGGGGACAACTGCCTCTTCAGGGCAGCGCTCTCCCAGACTGAGCTACCTGGGCAAGGTAGAGTTATCCTATTGTTATTTTATATTATATGAAATATTCGCTTTAGTATCGTGCAAGATAAGTAAAGGATGGGCCCGCGGAGATTCGAACTCCGGACCTCCGCCATGTCAAGGCGACGTCATGACCAGCTAGACCACGAGCCCTATACTTTAATACCCTTTTTTAAGATATTATTTTAGATAAACCTTTGGCTTTTAGTCTATATGTATTAAATAGTATCGGTAATATTAGTATTGATGGGACAAAATATTGTTTTATAAGATAAAATGAAATTGGTATTAGAATGAGATCATTGGTAACAGGATGTACAGGATTCATAGGCTCTCATCTTACTGAGAAATTACTCAGGGAAGGACACGAAGTTATTGGAATTGATTGCTTTACTGATTATTATTCAAGAGAGATAAAAGAAAACAATATACAAAAAGCACTCTCAGATAAAAACTTCACTTTTCTTGAAAAGGATATTATTAACCTCAGTACATTTCCTGAGGTAGATTATGTATTTCACCAGGCAGCACAGGCTGGAGTAAGAGCTTCATGGGGCAAGAGTTTTGAGATATATACAGAAAATAACATACTTGTAACCCAGAAATTGCTGGAATACTATAAAGACCGAAACCTGAATAAATTTGTCTTTGCATCTTCTTCATCCATATATGGAAATACAGATGAATTGCCTATTCTCGAAGATACTCAAAAAAAACCATTTTCGCCTTACGGTGTGACAAAACTGGCTGCTGAGAATCTTTGTTTACTTTACTATATGAATTATGGTACTCCTACGGTTTCACTTAGATATTTTACGGTATACGGACCCAGACAACGGCCGGATATGGGTATAAATAAATTCGTTCATGCTGTGTTAAATGAAGATAGGATTGAAGTATACGGTGATGGTAACCAGACGAGAGACTTCACATTTATTTCTGATGTTGTAGAGGCAAATCTACTTGCTGCATATAGTGATGTAATTGGTGAATATTTTAATATCGGTGGAGGTAGCAGGATTTCAGTTAATGATTTACTTAAATTAATTGAAAAAGTAGTTGGTAAAGATGTACACATAAAGTATATCGAAATGCAGAAAGGGGATGTGCAACATACATTTGCTGACGTAACAAAAGCCGAAAAGATGATTGGATACAAATCTGTTATAGGGATTGAGCAAGGAATTATAAAATATGTATATAGTATTACAAACGAATGAATTTCAGACTCTGATTCCCGTCATTTAAATAACCACTAATATTATATATAATGAGTTATATTAAGTTATAAATAAATGGTGCTAAAATGGTAAGTCTGGCTATTAATAATCCATCTATTTCAGTAGTGATCCCTCTGTTTTAGGTGAAATTACAGTCAAAACATATTACGAGTGTCTGAACAAACCGATTTATACCGTTAAAAAAACAATAGGAATTAAATAAAAAGGTTAATGATTGAAAATGAAAATATTGGTAACAGGTGGGGCAGGATTTATTGGTTCGTATCTTGTTGATACACTGATAAAAGAACATGATGTAACAATATATGACAATTTCGAACCACAGGTACATAAATCAGAACCGGATTATCTAAATACCGGAGCAGAGTTGATAAGGGCAGATGTCTGTGATAAAGAGAGTCTCACAAAGGCTGTGATAGACTCAGATATTATATTCCACCAGGCTGCAATGGTTGGAGTGGGACAGTCCATGTATCAGATCGAAAGGTATATGGATGTGAATACTCTTGGGACTGCAAAATTGCTTGACATTCTTGTCAATGAGGAACATAATGTAAAAAAACTTATTGTAGCATCTTCAATGAGTATATATGGTGAAGGAGCTTATGAATGTGAAGACTGTGGTGAAGTATATCCATTACTTCGATCAGAAGAACAATTAAAGAGCAGACAATGGGAGATGAACTGTCCAAACTGTGGTCGTGAAGTGAAACCAATAGCAACCAGTGAGAATAAACCGATTCAGCCCACATCTATTTATGCTATCTCAAAAAGGGATCAAGAAGAGATGACCCTTGCTGTGGGACGTGCTTATGGAATTCCAACAGTAGCACTTCGGTATTTCAATACTTATGGACCAAGACAGTCATTATCCAATCCATATACCGGAGTATGTGCGATCTTTTCATCAAGAATAAAGAATAATAACCCACCAATTATTTTTGAGGACGGACTACAGACCAGGGATTTCACTTCAGTTCATGATATTGTAAAGGCAAATATTCTTGTAATGAAAAAATCAAATGCAGATTATGAGATGTTCAATGTAGGAACAGGACTATCAGTGTCTATTCTGGATATTGCCTCAACGCTTTCTGATCTATATAATAAGAATATTGAATCAAACGTTGTATATAAATACCGATCAGGAGATATCAGACACTGCTATGCTGATATTTCAAAAATACGTAAGCTTGGATTTAAACCTACCGTTTCGTTGGAAGATGGAATGAAAGAGTTGGTATTGTGGGGAGAAGAACAGGAAGCCAGTGATCGGTCGGATAAGGCTTTTGAAGAATTAAAAGAGAGAGGACTGGTTGAACAATAAACCGGGTTATTGCCATGATTGTTCAGATGATAGCTCCTACACCCTTTTTTGCAGATAGGGGATGTCATGTAAGGATCTTAGAAGAAGCAAAAGCATTACAGGTTCTAAATAACGAAGTGACGATATATACATATCATAATGGACGCAACATCCAGGGACTTAATGTTCAAAGGATGCTTAATGTACCATGGTATAATAAGTTGGAGGCAGGTCCTTCTTTACACATGTTCTACCTGGATGCTCTGCTGTCATTGTATTCAGTAAAAGGCAGTTATTCTATAAATCCGGATATAATCCATGCACATCTACATGAAGGTGTATTTATAGGGACATTCTGCAGCAAATTTCGATTCAATAAGAAGCCACTTGTTTTTGATGTACAGGGAAGCCTGACCGGAGAAATTCTGGCGCATTCCTTTATGAAAGAAGGGGCAATTAGTAATCTTTTTCTAAAATTTGAAAAACAAATTGATAATATGGCAGACGCAATTATCGTGAGTTCTACCAATATGGCCGAAATTCTAATAGATTCATTTGGTGTGGATGAGAATAAAATAAATGTAATCCCGGATGGTGTGGATACCGATACTTTCAATGGTGATGAAAACACCAGCATTTTAAGGGATCAATTGAAAATAGATCCTCAAAAAAAGATAGTAATATTTACCGGACTGTTAAATAAATATCAGGGCATTGATTATCTATTGGAATCCATTCCCGCTGTTGTTGATCAAGTAAAGAATATTTGCTTTTTAATAGTGGGTTTTCCTAATGTTGATATGTATAAGAGCAAAGCCCGGGATATTGGTATAGAAGATTATGTATTATTTACCGGAAAAGTTAATTATAACGAGATTCCAAAATATTTGAGCCTTGCGGATATCGCAGTATCTCCAAAAATTCCGGAATCCGGAGAGGCAAATTTAAAACTGTTTACATATATGGCCTCTGCATTACCAACTGTAGTTTTTGATCATTCTGTTAATAGAGAGATACTCGGAGATCTTGGTGTGTATGCAAAATTTGCAGATACTCTTTCTCTGGCAGAGTGTATGATAAAGCTTCTGGAAGATGAGGCATTAAGTAAAGAATTGAGCGTAAAGCTGCGTGAAAAGGCTGTCAGGGACTATTCATGGAAACGTTCCGGAGAAAAAATAAATGAAGTATATAATAAAATACTTTAACATAATTCTCAAAAATGGGATTTTAATACTAGCGTTTTTCCCAAGAGTAGAGAGTGAAAATTATTTTTTTTCCAGGAATAGACCCATTGCACAAAGTATTTATATATATTATATCATATTAATATATGCTTCAAAACAGTAAAAAACAAAACCAATAGCAAGTGATTGAATAGATGAGCGTGTAGAACAGACTCCAAAAATGTGGTGGTTTGTTGCTATCGATTTTATTTTAAACTGGCGAAGATGGGATTTAAGGGAATAAATTCCTTATCCGATTACCTAAATATGAAAAAAATTATAATGGAGAGTATTTGAATGCCTAAACATTTAGTTACAGGTGGTACAGGATTTACGGGCTATAATCTCGTTAAAAGATTGGCGGAAATGGGAGAAGACGTAATAGCTCTTGATATCAAAGATGGTTTTAAAGACCGGCTTGATAAATTGGGAGTAAAAGTAGTTATCGGTAGTGCAAATGATGAATCACTTATTGATACTTTAATGGATGGTGTAGATTATGTCCATCATGTTGCTGCAGCCTTTAGACAAATAAACCTCCCTGATAAAGTTTATTGGGATGCAAATGTAGAATCCAATAGGGTCTTAATAACAGCTGCTAAGAAACATGGAATAAAACGATATATACTGACCAGTACAGGAGGAGTACATGGCCATATTGAGAACCCTCCTGCTAATGAAAATGCACCAATTTCAACACGGGATTACTATCAATTAACGAAGTATGAAGGTGAGAAGCTAGCAAGACAATTATGTGATGAATATAATATCCCTTATGTAGTAATACGACCAGCACCGATATACGGGCCTGCTGATACCAGGATACTATTATTGTTCAAATCAATTAAATCAGGTAAATTTTTTATGTTGGGGAGCGGAAATGTCCATTACCATCTTATTTTTATCGACAATCTTGTTGATGCCTATCTGCTAAGTATGGAAAAAGATGCTGCAGTCGGCCAGACATACATTATTGCTGACAGCGAATGCCTGACCTTGAATGAACTGGTAATAACAATTGCGGAATCGCTAAATGTCTCACCACCCAGGTGGCATTTCCCGGTGAAACCGGTTTGGCTTGCGGGGTATCTTTGCGAGTTAATTTGTAATCCACTTGGAATTGAACCTCCCCTGTTCAGGAGAAGGGTTGATTTCTTTATGAGCGAAAGGTCCTTTGATATTTCTAAAGCAAAAAAGGAACTTGGATATAATCCGGGGATCGGGGCCAAAGAAGGGGTAGAGATTACTGCAAAATGGTATCAAGAAAATGGTTATCTTTGACAGTGTGAAATAAAATGTGCGGAATTTGTGGGTTTAACTGGAGCGATCAAAAATTAATCAATGATATGGCAGAAGTAATCTCCCATAGAGGACCGGACCAAATGGGTTCGTTTGTTGATACTGGTGTTTCACTGGGACATAGGAGATTAAGTATTATCGATTTAAGTGAAAAAGGAACTCAGCCGATGCATAATGAGGATGAGTCAATTTATATTGTATTTAATGGAGAAATATATAATTATGTGGATTTAAGAAATGAACTTGAACAAAATGGTCATATTTTTAAATCTAATACCGATACTGAGGTAATAGTTCACGCTTATGAACAATGGGGTACCGGATGTGTGACAAGATTAAGAGGGATGTTTGCTTTTGCTATATGGGATTCGAATAAAAAGCAATTTTTCCTTGCCAGAGATAGGATAGGGATCAAACCACTCTATTATTATTTTAGATCAAATAAGTTCGTATTCTCATCAGAGATCAAATCGATCCTGCTTGATAATGAAATAAAACGTGAAATTGATCCTGAATCTATGTACTATTTCTTTGGATATGAATATGTTCCTGCACCTAAAACAATGTTTAAAGGGATTAATAAACTGATGCCCGGACAGACTCTACTTCTAAAAGATGGAAAAATCGTTTTTAAAAAATACTGGAACCTTACTTTTTCAGATACAATACATGATGAGAAAATTATATCTGAAAAGATGTTTGCTTTATTGAAAGAATCTGTCAAATTAAGGCTTATGAGTGATGTTCCTCTTGGCGCTTTTCTTTCCGGGGGGATAGATTCAAGTGCTATAGTAGGATTAATGAGCCAAATGGTTGATGAACCTATAAAGACCTTTTCTATTGGATATGAAGACGAGTCGTTTAGTGAATATGAATATGCCAGACAGATTTCGGAATTGTTCGGGACTGAGCACAAGGAGATACTGGTTGATCCGTATTCAATTGATGTTTTTAAAAAGGCGGTCTGGCATCTGGATGAGCCTATGAGTGAACTTTCCGCGGTTCCGGTATATCTTCTCTGTGAAGAGGCTAAAAAAGATGTAACAGTATGTCTTAGCGGAGAAGGTGGAGATGAGCTATTTGCCGGCTATGATAGATTTGTTGCCAGTAAAAGTGATGCATATTATCGCACGATTCCAGGTGCCATACGCAAGCATATCATCACAAGAGTTGTAAATAAGATCCCACCTCAACCCCAGAAAAAAGGTCTTATTAATATCGCAAAAAGATTTATAGAAGGGTCTGAACTCCCCATCGAAGGCAGACACATGAGATGGCAATATTTTTCAAATGAAAAAGAAGAACAGCAACTTTATTCCGAATCCTTCAAAGCAAAAACAAGTCATCTTAAACCATTTGGAATAATCAATGATTACTATCAGAGTTGCTCTTTAAATGATAGATTGGCCAGGGAACAATATGCCGAGATAAATACATATATGGTTGATGATGTATTAATGAAGGTAGATAAAATGAGCATGGCCAATAGTCTGGAGGTGAGAGTGCCGTATCTGGATCACCATTTTGTCGAGTTGAGTGCTTCCATACCAGGCAATTTGAAATTGAAGGGCTTTACTACAAAATATATATTGAAAAAGACTATGTCAGGTCTTCTCCCGAAAAATATCATATATAGAAAGAAGCAGGGATTCAGCCTCCCAATTAAAAACTGGTTAAGGGATGAATTAAAGGAATATATGTATGATCAATTAAATAATTCAGAGGTAATTAAGGATTATTTTGATAACTATTACCTGAATAAGCTCATGGAACAACATATAAGAGGAACCCATAACAACAGCCACAGGTTGTGGGCTTTAATGAACCTTGAATGGTGGTACCAGAGATTTTTTATTGATACATAGTATAATTATGGCTAAAATTAATATCCGGCGTTATTTACTCCCTTCGATAATTACAAACATCTATTATATGCTTCGGTTTAAATGTTATATTAGCTTGAAATCTGAGATTCAGCTGTCGCGAAATATCATGATCGGAGAAAAAACACGAATAAGCTCTTTTGTTGTGATGAAAGTGAATGAGGGTAAGTTGAGAATTGGGAATAACTGTACGATCAATTCCTTTTGTTTCATATTTGCCGGTGAGAAGGGAGTAGATATTGGAAATGATGTACTTATCGGGTCAAATAGTAGCATACACGCATTAAATTATGATTACAAGAGTAGGGAAAAGCATATTGTTGACCAGGGAACAATAAGCAAAGGAATTACTATAGAGGATGATGTATGGATAGGGGCAAATACATTAATTGTTGATGGTGTTACCATCAGTAAAGGGGCAGTGGTAGGCGGCGGATCTGTAGTTACAAAGAATATCCCTCCTTATTCACTAGCCGTAGGGGTGCCAGCTAAAGTAATAAAAGAGAGGGTATAATTTATTTACAGGAACAAAATCTTATAAATGACCTTCCTGTTTATACCATTCAGCTGTCCTTTTGATACCCTCTTCTGTACTGACTTTAGGTTCATATCCAAGCTCATTCCTGGCTTTTGAAATATCAAAAGCCCTATTTTTCCTGAATATATCTACTCTACGTCTGAATAATGGTGGATTTATTCTTAACGGATAACAGACAATTTCGCATAATAGAGCCGCGTCCCATACAGGCCAAAAAAAAGGGAAATGCAATGTTGGCTTTTTTACTTCCATTGAATTAGCTATTATTTCCACCATCTCGTTAAATGTCATATATTTTTCTCCGGCGATAATATAGATTTGTCCAAGTGCATTTTCTTTCTCGCCACATAGAATAAACCCATCCACAAGGTCATCTATATAAGTTAAGTGATACAGTACCTTTCCATCTCCAACCATCACAAACTTCCCTTTGTATATAAGCTTGAACAATTTAAGGAATCTGAGATCACCAAGACCATAAATAGGTCCTGGCCGTACAATCACTCCGGGAAATCCTCCGGCAATATAATCCTGAACAAGTTTTTCCCCCTCGAGCTTTGTTCTTTGATAGACATCTCCTGGGTTATAAGGATAACTTTCATTCGCCGGCGGGTTTTTAATATTTCCAAGGACTCCGCCCGTACTACAATGAATAAAACGATTTACATTGGCGTTCTTGGAAGCTTCCAGCATATTCTTCGTGCCGGTAACATTTACATCATAAAATGGTTTTTCACCAATACCGCCCCCTTCTCGAAACATCGCTGCAATATGGTAAACCATATCT
Source organism: Candidatus Methanomarinus sp. HR1 (assembly GCA_002926195.1). GTDB lineage: Archaea > Halobacteriota > Methanosarcinia > Methanosarcinales > Methanocomedenaceae > Methanomarinus. The sequence continues at coordinate 15,673 of MZXQ01000075.1, forward strand.
GCACCTTTAACTGCTTTATCTACCAAATCACTATCTGTTATATCTCCTGTTATTATCTCGACTCCAAGCTGTTTCAGCAAATTGGTATTGCTTGTTTTTCTGGCAAGTGCCCTAACTTCATGTTTATCTTCTACCAGCCTTTGGATAAGATGTCCACCTGTGAATCCAGTACCGCCTGTTACAAATATTTTCATAATTACTCCTCATATTATTAGATTAGGGGGGCATAGAGTGATTTAATGTTGTTAATTTCTTCTTGAATCCTTGATCTTCCCCATCCCATCTCCTGTGCCATGATACAGGCACATATTTCAAGACCTTCATCTCCTGGGTATTCTGCTGATCCCAGTTCGGTACGTCTCAGAACCACATCCTCCAGTTTTTGAGCCATTTCATCCCGGATCGCATGGATTATTTCAGCTTTAATTACATTTGAAGTATCAGTTATCCTTTGACCATAACCAGCGTCTTCATCTAAATATTTAAGTACTTTCTGGTATTCGGATCCATAATTATAGACAAGGTTCCGTATGATTTCTTTATCTAATGTCTGAGGTCTGTGTTCTATTGCATTTAACAAAAAATCATCAAATCTTTCAATATCTCCACCATATATTGGAGTTTTCATGGTCTTGCATTTAATAAGGGGCTTCCCGAGCTCCTTATAAACCATATCAGTTACCATTTGAGCTGCATTTCTAGCTGTGGTATATTTTACACTAATGATTGATATTAATCCTTCAATCCCAGATTTCCTGTAATCATAAATCTCATTATGTTTACTGATTTTAATATCTCCATTTTGATTGATATTATCAATAGGTAGAAGACCCCTGTAATAAAATGAAACGTCTTTAAGCGTAAGTACCGCTTGTGGATAAGCTTCATTCACTTCTTCGATGAGTTTTAGAATCTCATCTTCTGATATTGAGGGATTGTCTATATCTCCATTATACGGTTGTTGTGCAGCACCAACCAGGGAGTATTTTCTCCAGGGTGTAATAAAAAGAAGACGATAACCTTTATTAACAATATTATCTTTATCTTCAAATTTTTTCCTGAATTGAATTCCAAAAGCATAATCCTGAATAAAAATACGTTTCACAATAATAATCAACATTTTTACAAAACGAATATTGGGATTAACAGAAGATGGTAATAGACTTGATATTTGATTTATCCAGGGTCCACTGGCATTCACCACTATTTCTGCCTGGATTTCCAGTTCTTCGCTATTAAGTAGGTCTTTTGCTTTTATTCCCTTTATACGATTTTCGTCTATAATAAAATCAATAACTTCGAGATAATTTGCAACATCTGCTCCGGCTTTTTCAGCAGATCTGATAAAAGAAAGCACTAATCGCTCGGTATTGTATGCCTGAGCGTCATACCAGATTGATCCGCCAGTCAGACCGTCTTCCATAAGTCCTGGAATCAACTGCATACATTCTGCTTTTGAAACAATCCTACTATTTGGAATATGTTTCTGGGGATCTTTCAACGTGTTGCGATCATAACTAAAAAGATCGAAGGTTTTCAATGCTAAGGGCATTATGAACCTCATAGTCTGCCCATATATAGGTATTAAGCATGGCATTGGATGTACCAGATGAGGTGCAATCCGCATTAAAGAGGTCCTTTCACAAGCTGATTCGCGTACGCGCTTAAAATCACCATGTTGCAGATACCTCAAACCTCCATGGATTATTTTCTGACTGTTAAATGAAGTCTTTGATCCGAAATCGTTTTTATCCAGTAATGCTACAGATAAACCTCTGGATGCTGCGTCCCATGCAGTAGCAGCTCCATAGATGCCTGCTCCTATAATCAGCACATCATATTTTTTTTTTGATAACCTTGTGATATCCCTTTCCATATTGCTCCCCTATATCGATTATTATTATTCGTTTAATTAAAACTCCTATTATAATCGTCCATCCACTTATGGCCTATTTTTCTAATCCGGTTGTATCCTTCATTGCATAGATCTGTTTGTTTAATACTTCGTAATATGTTCTGATTATAATTTCACCTAATAAACCCATACTGATAAATTGAATTCCCATAATCGTTAGCAGTACAGCCAGCTGTAATAACGGTCTATCTCCTATACCCTGGTTATAGAACAATCTGATGAATGTCAAATATCCTCCCATGAGTGAACCTAAAAATAATGATATTACACCCGGGATCCCAAACAACTGCATCGGCCTTGTTGAATAGCTGATCAAAAATGTCACGGTCATCAGATCCAGCATTCCCCTGAACAACCTTAATATATTATAATTGGATTTCCCATGAGTTCTGGGATGATGTTTCACCGAAATTTCTTCGATAGTAACACCCATCCAGCTTGCTACAGCTGGAATATATCGATGCAGTTCACCATATAACCGGATATTCTTGATTACTTCACTTCTAAATGCCTTTAAAGTACAGCCACTGTCATGTATTTTAACACCTGTTAATTGTCTTGCTAACCAGTTGGATATCAAGGATGGAATTTTTTTAGATAAAAAGGGGTCATTTCTATCAGCCCGCCAACCGCAGACTATGTCATTACCTTCTTGTATTTTATCTACAAGTCTGGGAATATCCGTAGGATCATTTTGTAGATCACCATCCATAGTTATTATGATATCGCCTTTAGCATAATCAAAACCTGCAGAAAGTGCAGCTGTCTGACCGAAATTGCGACGGAAACGTATAATCTTTACATCCGGGTCTTTTTCATGCAATTGTTTTAGAATTTTGTAAGTATTATCAATGGATCCATCGTCTATGAAAATAATTTCTTTTTTATTATATTCCAACAGTACCTTTTTTAAACCACCATATAATTCAAGCAGGTTTTCTTCCTCATTTAGTAAAGGAATCACTACGGAAATGAATGAATCAATTGTATTATTTTCTTCCATATTTAATTACTCTCTTCTGATTAGATTTTTATTATTTCCTTATTACCGGCGAAATCATCAATTTGAACTTGAGTACTTTCATCTTTACCATTCACAATATTTAATGGTATATATAGTATATGTAGTATAAAAATCCATGGGCTTTTGGATAAAAGTATGGGATTTTCTATTATTTCCTGATCATCACGTAATTGTTTCGGCCTTGGGACAAAATTGTTTCATATTTTTCAATATTATTATCAGTAGGACGGAAAATGTTATTATAATTCGGTTTAAATATCATTGTAATTCTATCCCATGTAACGTATTTGTAAGGCTGACTTTTTTTCTTTATTACAATAATATTGTTGTTCATAAATATTAAATACTTCGTGAGAAATTATATATACTGGAGACATTTATGGTATTTTGATAGATCAATTTATCATCTGAAAATGAACGCTCGGATATTTCGATATATCAAGTTATACTTGATATACTAGAACAAAATCTTATAAATAACCTTCCTGTTTATACCATTCAGCTGTCCTTTTGATACCCTCTTCTAT
>MZXQ01000288.1:0-501 GCA_002926195.1 Candidatus Methanomarinus sp. HR1
AGGTGAACGAAGTGAGCATTTTCGATATATCAAGTTATACTTGATATACTACCAAAAAAACTTAAAAATTTGGGATTAATTAGCCAATATTCATCTGAGTGGGGTTATTGAATTATGATTATATCACATAAGAAAAAACGTATAATAAATACTGTTATAGCTTTGTTACTAATACTGATTCTCATTTTATCCAAACCGGCAGGTGCCGTTATTGTGGAACTGAGAGTGGACAATTTAGACGGTCTTGAAGTAGGACAGTCAGGATATTTCTATTTCAATGTAACTATCGGAGGAAATGAAAAGATCCCCATAGCAAATTTCAGCATTGATGGCCTTCCGCATATTAATGGCTCCCCTGACGGAACACTTCTTTTCAATCTGAGTGATACCGGTACCATAGCAGGGAATAATGTAACCAAGGGCAATTATGTGATTGAATTAATAAAAATATATGGCTGGATAGGCAGCGATATTAATGGTTCAGGATACCTTGAAAATAAT
>MZXQ01000288.1:532-2893 GCA_002926195.1 Candidatus Methanomarinus sp. HR1
TATGGCTATGCAAACTCCAATCAATACACGCAGCTTGCTTATAAAATAACCATAGATACAACAGGTGCAACTGCAGGGACATATGATAATGTAATTGGTAAGGTTAATACAGGTGATTCTGTTAAACCCGATTTCTCTACTTCTGCTTCAACTTTCCAATTAAAATCAGATATTAATGAATGGATCATGACCCTTAATGCAACTGATCATGTAGAGAACGCTAAATTCGGTATAAATGGAACTGCAACAAATAATGCTGATTTTGGCCAGGATATAGGAATAACTACACCACCTTTCGTGGAAACTCCTTATGTCCAGATGGCTTTGATAGACCCCCAGACCCGTACCCCTATGCAGACATTGCTCAACAGGGATCATAATACATGGAACTTAAAAGTGACCATCAATCGACTTGCATCAACTACCATATCCTGGGATCCATCTGATCTTCCTTCGGATTTTGATCTGCTGATAGATGGTATGAATATGAGAAAGGTAAATTCACTTAACCTGACTGGTGATCCATTGGATGCTGTCGTTCTTGATATGATAATAACCAATGATACCATACCACCTGTCATTAATAATATCACAAATACTACACCTACCTATGAATTAATATCTATCTTATGGAATACTGATGAGGATAGTACCAGTTCTATACAGTATTGTTTAAATGATATTACCATGAATGAAACGAACTCTACACTGGTTACCTCACATAACATTACACTGACAGGACTGAATGATGATACCAATTATTCCTATTATATCACAAGTACTGATAGAAGTGGAAATTCAAAAACAAGCAGTGTACAATATTTCACGACCACGCCATTCCCGGAGCCTAATATCACATCCTACTCTCCATCAACCCCGGTCTTTAATTTGGAAGGTACACAAAGGGAATTCCATATCAATACTGACCAGATATCAAATGTGACATGGTATCTCGATGGAATGAATATAGGTACGAATAATAGTATATATACAGCAAAATACACTAATTTGAGCGCTGTTATAGGATACTGGAATGTTACAGCAAGTGTTACCAATGTAAACGGAACTGATAACCAAACATGGTTATGGACTGTAAGGGGTCCGTCTGATAGTATTACAGTTGATGCGGATCCGTCTATCATAGTTGCTAACGATGAAGAACTCTCAACTATCACTGCTACAATAAAGGATGTTCAGGGTAACAATGTTATTGACGGAACAATAGTAAGTTTCTCAACCAACCGCACTTCTAATGATACACTGGACACATCCACAGCTATCACAACAAATGGTAATGCAAGCATAACTGTAAAAGGCAATAAGGCCGGCGTATCATGTATCACTGCCGAAAATGGCCAGGTATCAGGCTCTGTTGATGTAACAATGATCGCAGGTCCTGTTGCTACCATATCAAATATATCAGGTATGGGCCTAACAGGAGGGATCAATACTGCCTTATCTGCTCCGTTCGTGTTCCAGATAAATGATATGTATTACAATCCACTCACAGATGTGGATGTCAACTTCACTGTGATCGGTGGAAATGGTGCATCAGCCAGTACATCAACAGCAACGAGCGATGCAGACGGACGGGTTAGTGTGACAATAGCACTTGGAAATACTCAGGGAACCTATGGTATTATGTGTGAGATCAATGGCATTCCCACTATCAATAACACTATAGAAACAACCGCTATAAGTAAAACTCCACCGGATCCGGTAAATCTTACACATACCACAGGCAACTACTGGGTCAAATATACATGGTCCAAAGGAAATAATGATGTTTCTACTGACTCCTACAATGTGAGTTTGAACGGTACATGGACTAATGGATCCAGTGCAACATTCTCAAATACCAGTGTAGGTTCTGGCGGATGGGCAAACATCTCTGTCTGGGCATACCACAATGAAGACAATGGATATCTTTCAACGACCTGCATAAGTGATGAGGTACAGGCACCAATAAGGCCAGGTATTTCTTCATATGGTCCGCAATCACCTGTAAGTGATACCGAAGAAGCTACAAGGATGTTCAATATCACCGTTGATCAGGTAGTTGATGTAAGCTGGTATATCAACGGAACACATGTACAAACGAATTTAAGTACGCAGTCAGCCAGCTACACTAATCTAAGTGCAATACCAGGTATCTGGAATGTATCCGCTATAATAAGTAACACCAACGGTACTGATATACAAACATGGATATGGAATGTGAGAGAAGCTAAAGTTGTTACCATTGATCTTTCACTGGACAGTGGTTGGAATATGATCTCGATTCCGGTAATACCACTCGATTCATCAGTAGATTCGGTATTTGCAGATGTGGATATGTTTGGTAATAATATCTATGAATAT
>MZXQ01000288.1:2915-3603 GCA_002926195.1 Candidatus Methanomarinus sp. HR1
GATTACAGGCAAAATAACAACAAATATATCAAACATTGATCCGGGATGGAATATGGTAGGATTATCACTAAATCCGTCGGATCCGTCGATAAGTTCTGTATTTGCAAGTATGAATATGTTTGGCAAGAATGTCTATACATATAATAATACTAAATCTTCATACGAGAAAGTTACCGAGGTAGAACCCAAGGTAGGATACTGGATATTCTCATTCGGATCAAATAGGATAATATATGAAGGAACAATCGTTACATCTTGAAAATAGAATGTAAGGGGGAAAATATGATAGCAATTAACAACAAATTAATAAGAGCCGTAATTATTACAATGGCTCTTTTGATTTTTCTATTGAATACTTCATCTGCTTCGGCAGATAATTGGAGAATGTCTATTGAGGCATCCAGTCAGACAGAGAATGTGACTTTTGGTATTGATCCGGGTGCAACGAATGACCCTGATATGGGTCTCGATCAAACACCCAAAATACCACAGGCTCCTGATGTATCATTTACACAGATGGGTCTGATAGATGAATTAACAGGTACTCCTATGCAGACATTGATCAATAAGGACAAAATGGATTGGGTTTTGGTAGTAACTCTTAATAAATTACCTTCGACAACCATATTCTGGAATTCATCAGGTCTTCCGGAAAACCTTGATATCACTATTAATGATATTGATATGA
>MZXQ01000288.1:3675-4333 GCA_002926195.1 Candidatus Methanomarinus sp. HR1
AGATTTTCTAACTGAATAATTAAAGGAGATTCGTTTATATCATAAAGGGGGTAACACATATGAGATCTATCGTAATACTTATACTAATAGCAATATTATTAGTTTTTCTAAATTTTTCAACTGCTCTGGCGTCAGATGAATGGACTATGGACATTACAGCCACCGATAGAGTAGAAATTGTAACAATCGGATTAAGCCAGAATGCTACAAATAGACCTGATCTTGGTCTCGATAAAGCAACGACTATACCCCCCGGCCCTGATACACGATTCACATATTTGAATCTTATGGAGCATAAAGGAACAATGCCATTGAGTAGGATGATCAATAAGGACAAAATGTCATGGTTATTGGTAGTCAGTATTAACAAAATGTCTTCAACCACTCTTTCCTGGGATACATCCACTCTTCCACCTTACGTGAATCTCACTATCAATGGCATAAATATGAGAACTACGAATTCTCTTGTTTTGGATGGTATTTCGGATGATAGTTTTGTTCACGATCTGCAGATAATTGGTGATAATATACCACCGGTTATTACCAATATCACACACACAACACCATCACCTGATTCAGTAACTATTACATGGGATACTGATGAGGAAGGGAACAGTAATATTAAATACGGTACAATACCAGGTAATTATACGGATTT
>MZXQ01000288.1:4350-4573 GCA_002926195.1 Candidatus Methanomarinus sp. HR1
ATACTATGTATTACTTTGTTGTCAACAGTACAGATAAATCTCGTAATTCCAATCAGAGTAATGAGTATATTTTCAAAACCGGGAGATATCCTCCACCCGGGATTACCGGCTTTAGTCCCGCATCACCTGTTTATAATCCACAGGGTACACCAGGGACTTTCAATATCACTGTTAACCAGAGCGTTGATGTGACATGGTATATTAATGGAATGAAAGTTCATAA
>MZXQ01000288.1:4705-5757 GCA_002926195.1 Candidatus Methanomarinus sp. HR1
TTCGGTATTTTCAGGCGTACAAATGCGTAATATGAAGGTTTACAGATACGAAGCAACAGGATTTGAATCGGTTACTACAGTTGAGCCAAAGGTAGGATACCGGGTGTATTCGAGAAGACCTATTACAATAACGATTACAGGTAATTCTATAACAAATACACTTGATCTCAGAGCTGGATGGAATTTAATAGGATTGCCAGTAANNGTTGATTCGGTATTTTCAGAAATACCAATGTGTGGTGAAAATGTTTACAAATACGGAGCATCAGGGTTTGAAGCGGTTACCTCAGTTGAGCCAAAAGCCGGATACTGGGTATATTCGAGAAGACCTATTACAATAACGATTGAAGGAATTCCTGTTACATCATAAAAGAGGGGGATAATATGTCTTTGAATATAAATTCATTAAATATTTTGAGTATAACGAGAATCGGAATAGCAGTTATTATATTATTTTTTTTTTCAGGTATTGCTATAGCATCTCCCAATCAGTGGGATATGACATTAGAAGCAGATTCACAGAAAGAGAGCATAAAGTTTGGAATCCATCCTAATGCAACGAATGATGATGATGTGGATTTTGATTTTCCAGCAGCTGACCCTGGTAGTCCGGCATCTCCATATACTGCTTTGCAATTAATAGATTCATATGGTGCACCGAATAGATATTGGATCAACGAGAATATTACAACATGGCGTTTGAAGGTGATAATAAATAAAATGGCAACAACACACATCACATGGGATAACTTAACTCTATCACCTCATCTTGATATTACGATTAATGGTACTGGAATTACTGATACTGACATGAGAACTCAAAATTCGATAGAATTAGAAGGTAATGTTGATTCATCCGTTGCCCAATTTTTTAATATAGCAGTAGACATCACCCACCCGGTCATCACCAATGTCACAAACTCCACCCTCGCATCCGAATCAGTAACCATCACATGGGATACAAATGAGGACAGTAACAGTACTGTAAAATATGGCATTGCGTCAGGCACTTATACAAATGAAGAATCTAATTCAACACTAGTAACCTCACA
>MZXQ01000288.1:5849-7917 GCA_002926195.1 Candidatus Methanomarinus sp. HR1
TCGCCTATAGTAGCTAATGATTCCCAGCTATCCACAATCACTGCAACAGTAAAAGATAGTCTGGGCAATAGTGTTATTGACGGAACAACCATAATATTCTCAACCAACCGCTCAGATAGTGATACACTGAGCACATCCGCAGCCACCACAAATAATGGTGTGGCAAGCATAACAGTAAAAGGAGAGAAAGTCGGTGTATCGAATATATATGCCTCAAACGGCTCGATATCTGACACTGTTAATATAACAATGATCCCGGGTAAGGCTGCTATTTTCACTGTAACTGCCATTCCGACAAGCATTGTTGCAAACAACACTCAGCTCTCCACAATCACAGCAACAGTAACAGATGTGTGCGGTAATAATGTTACAGACGAAACAATAATTAGCTTTACATCCAACCGCCCAAGTAGTGATACACTAAGCGCATCCACAGCCACCACAACTGATGGTGTAACAGATAGTATAACCTTTAAGGGCACCAAATCCGGTATATCCCGTATCACAACCGCAAACGGCTTGGCATCAGGTTATACTGATATAACAATGACCCATGGTCCGGCTGTTGGAATAATTAATGTATCAGGCATGGATCAGATCGGAAACGTATATCACAATTTACCTGATCAGTTCGTATTCCAGGTAAATGATCAATATGACAATCCTGTTGAGAACGTGGATGTAAAATTCACTGTGATCGGTGGAAATCATTCATTAGCCACTCCTACAACAGCAACGACCGATGCAAAGGGACAGGTTAGTGTTACATTAAGACTTGGGGATTTTGAAGGAGAATATGGCATAAGGTGTGAGGCCGACGGCACTCCGTCTATGAACAATACAATCATGGCATTTGCACAAAGTACCATACCTTCTATTCCGGCAGGTCTCACAAACACTAAAGGAAACTACTGGGTCAATTATACATGGACTGCAGGAATCAGGGGTGGTATCACAGATTCATATAAAGTGAAACTGAACAATAACTGGATCAATGGAACCAAAACCACATTCATAAATACCAGTGTAGGCTCAGGTGGATGGTCTAACATAGAAGTATGGGCGTATAACAGGACAGGGGTTGGGAATCTATCAATGGATTGCGCCAGTGATCTGGTGCAGGCACCTGAAATACCAGATATCACATTCAGTATGCCAACGTCACCTGTCACTAACCCGGAAGGGGATCAAAGAACATTCAATATCTTAATTAACCAGATTGTCAATGTAAGCTGGCAGGTCAACGGATTAGAGGTACATACTGATATTAACACAAAACAGGCAGATTATACTTTCAGAAATGTTAAACGTGGAGTATGGACTGTCTCGGCTGTAGTAAGTAATAAAAACGGCACCAATACGACGACATGGATATGGAATGTACTGCCTTGCGGCAGCATATCAGTACATTTAAAAGATGAGATTAACAATAGGCCTATACTGCATGCAACCGTGTTAGTCATAAACGAATCTACCGGAGAAATATTTAATGCACAGACAACCGGGCAAAAAGGTAGACACTTTGTATTATCAGTAGCTCCTGGCAATTATACAATAAATGCAACTACTAATAAGTACCTGTGGAATAATAAAACCACTGTAAAAGTACTGGCAGGGAAAATATCACGTTCCAACATCGTACTTACACCTGATATAGTGAAACTGAGTGTAAAATCGAAGTTTGGATATCATAAGGTTTGTGTTGGTTCTGCATTCCTGGGTGATCATGTGGAATTTAATCTTAGAGCCATTAATTACGGAAAAAATGCATCCTTTGAAGTAATTAATTCTTCAACTGATGCCCTGATCAAGTTCAATGGGTCTACTGATCCGTTTGATTTCTCCCTGGATCATACTGATATTAAGGATTTCAATGTAACAGTGAACAGTTCTAAACCTGGTATCTATCCTGTTATAATCAGAGTGACAGATGAAATTGACAAATCCGATTTCGTACTGACACTGAGTGTTATACGAAATCAAACAGGCAACACAATGATCGGAAAAAAAAATAAGATCGATCAAAGAAATTGTACTAATGTATCACGATCTGTGCTGGAAAATGCGA
>MZXQ01000288.1:7943-8151 GCA_002926195.1 Candidatus Methanomarinus sp. HR1
AAAATGCAACTGTTAAGGATAATAGTCATATCCAGAACAGTATGGTCAAAGGTGAACGTACATGTATTTCAGGCGGTTCAATCATTGATCCTTCTATTGTGGATAATTCAATTGTAGATAGTTCTACAGTAACAGATTCACACCTGATCAATTCGAAAGTCAACAATTCGGTAATAGCTAATATCACTGCAAATGGAAGCACAATACA
>MZXQ01000287.1:0-839 GCA_002926195.1 Candidatus Methanomarinus sp. HR1
CAACCAGGTGATCAGTATTCCCGTTTACCTGAAATAAATTCTTCAGTCATTAAATATGCTTCATCATCACTGTACTGCCGGGGAGGATGTTTCATAAAATAAGATGAAGGAGAATATAAAACTCCCCCTATACCTCTTTCAAGTCCGAGTTTGCAACACCGTATAGCATCTATTCCTACTCCTGCTGAATTAGGGGAATCTTCCACAGAAAGCCTCAGTTCCAGGTCCATAGGAATATTACCAAACAGCTTACCTTCCATTCTGATAAAGCATACTTTATTATCCTTCTGCCATGGTACATAGTCACTGGGCCCGATGTGGATATTCTTATCTTCAAGCCTTTCATCAAGCACAGATTGGACTGCTTCGGTTTTTGATGTTTTCTTTGAACTGAGTCTGGTTCGATTTAGCATATTAAGAAAATCGGTATTTCCACCGGTATTTAACTGATATGTCCGCTCTAACTTGACCCCTCTTTTATTGAACAGATCAGTCAAAGCTCTATGGGTGATCGTGGCTCCTAACTGTGCTTTCACATCATCACCGATGATTGGAAGGCCTTTTTCTTTAAATCGATTTGCCCACATTTGATTGCTAGCTATAAAAACAGGTATATTGTTAATAAAAGCTATGCCTGCATCAAGAGCACATTCAGCATAGAACTGAGTAGCTTTTTCAGAACCTACCGGAACATAATTTAATAGGATCTCTGCTCCGGATTCTTTTAAAATATTAATAATCTCTTCTTTGGTGGCTTCTTTCTCATCAGACGGAGAAAAGGTATATTCACTATCATAATTTCCCATATGGTCAGATATCCCATCCAGTATATTTCCCAT
>MZXQ01000287.1:864-1707 GCA_002926195.1 Candidatus Methanomarinus sp. HR1
TTTCTTTTGTCAATATCAAAAGCAGCCACTACTTCAATATCATGTGGTTTATAACCACCAATATCCCAGTGCATCAATCCGATTGCATCATTCTTATTCTTATTCTTATAATATTCAATACCCTGGACAAGAGAACTTGCACAATTCCCTATACCCACTATTGCAATTTTAATTTTCTTCACTGGTAATCGCCTGGATAAATTCATTTCAACCTGTCTTAGACATGCTTACATACTATATAAAAGTATGAATTTTATTTTAGTATATGACCCATAGGACTATAATACTCAAGAAAATTCGAACGTTAGGGAGGATTTTGTTCCTGTATATATATGGCTTTTCGTAAATTTAATCGAAATCCACAAACTCACCAGTCCTCTTATAAGATGTTATTCCCGGAGGTAAACAACTGTTAAATTCATCACTACACAGTACATTTAAAAGATCGGTCCCTATTTTACTCTCAACAAATGATCGCTGCATAATAAAATCATACTCTTCATCCGCAAGATGAATGAATTTTTGACCATTTGATTCTGCTACTGATCTGATACCAATTCCCACATCTACCCTGTTCAATTTAACAGCGGCTGCTACTGCACTGTGAGTCCGCGCTTCGGTATCGTATCCATCCAGTTCACTACAGATTTTGTCGAAACCCACACCCAATTCTTCTGCTAACTGGTGTAGCCTGTTATCTATCAATACTCTGGTTCCCGAGCCCCGGTTTCTATTGATCATTCTATGACCTGGAATATCCTCAAATCCATGGATGTCACTATCGTGCCTGACTATTAGCCCTTGCTCTCTCAGATAACCTTTAACAAGTACCGCATTCCGTAT
>MZXQ01000287.1:1718-3742 GCA_002926195.1 Candidatus Methanomarinus sp. HR1
ACTGCTGTTAAGGCACCTGTACTACCTGCATTTATTGTTCTTACCCTATAAGGTAAAAGGCGTGTTAAAGCTTCAAAACCCAGGCAGTGACTTCCTATAAACAGGATATCAGGTGATCTCACATCACCCATTAGTGTTACTTCAACTTCCTGTCCTGATGTGAGCATCTCTACATTCGGATCAATCTCAATAAAACCATCTGCATAAGCAAGAGTAGTTATAGCGCCGGATCCTTTATCAACAGGATAAGCCTGTCCTCTCACCAGTCCCACAGGCAGCAACTGACGCCGTCCTATTGAGCGAAATTGAATTGCCATGCTGGCTGTTATTTTTGTTTTAGAGTCAGACAGTCCCAGACTGTGCCTGATCATAGGAGCTGTGAACTCATTAAATATAGTAAGAGCTGATGTGGGATATCCCGGCAATCCGAATACTGGTGTCCCATCTATCATACCTAATATTACCGGTTTTCCTGGTTTGATATTAATACCATGAAACAGCACCGTACCTTTTTCCTCAATGATCCTGTACATTACATCTCCCACACCCGCTGATGTACTGCCTGATGTCAATACCAGATGACACTCATGTACTGCCTGCTCAAGTATTTTTTCCATATCAGGGCGGTGGTCCTGAACAATCCCGTAATACTTTACTTCTGCTCCACATTCCCTTACAGCCGAACCCAGTGAATATGAATTAATATCATATACTTTACCAGGCGAAAGTGCTGTACCAGGTGATATAAGTTCGCTACCTGTCGAGATTATACCTACTCTTAAATGTCTTACTTTTATACGGTCCGCTCCTATGGCAGCCAGTACACCTATCTCCCTGGGCGTCAGTCTGGTACCCGCCTCCAGTACTCTTTCCCCGATCATTATATCCGATCCTGCATGGATTACGTTCTCGTTTATGGAAACGGGACGTTGTATTGCTATACAGTCCGGACCTGGTCTGGTATATTCTACCATCACAACAGAATCGGCACCTTTAGGCATCATTGCTCCTGTCGAAATCTCAACTGCCGTATCTTTATCTACTTCAACTTCTGATAGAAAACCTGCATCTACTTTTCCGTTTAATGTAAGATAAACAGGTCTGTCCTCTCTAGCAGAATATGTATCCTGTGCACGTACAGCAAAACCATCCATAGAAGCACGGTCAAAGCCAGGAACATCCGTATCGGCACTCACATCTTGCGCCAGTATATACCACAGAACATCTTGTATAGCTAATTCGGTAACCTCAACAGGCAGATGAATTTTGCTAATTATCCGCCCTGCCTCTTCGGATGAAATTAATGCCCTGAATTCTTTTCGATCCATTTTATTCCACTATGTTGTATATGGCTGTTTAATTGAAACTCATTGTTTCTTTCGTATAAACGGTACTACAATCAGCAAGATCAGTAAACTAATGAACAGACCCGGAGCAGGAATCCCTGTTTTTTCTTCAGTAGAGATATTATCAGTTGTAGAAGTATCTGTATCAGTTGAAGATTCTTCCACTATTGTTTGATCACCAACTATACCTTCTTCACCAGCCGAGCCTGAAGGTTTCGGTTTACCGGTTACCGCAAATGAAGAGAAACCAGGAGTTTCTGATTTAAAATATAAATTATTATCATCCTGATCTATCAAAGATGTCACAAGAGTATCCCAACTCCCGTTGTTGTACCTGTTCATTTGAATAGATGTTTCATCTATATTATTCTGTGTAACCCATGATTTTTCCACTTTAAATTCAATGGTTGCATCGGCGATATTTTTTGACGTGGCCCAACCTAAGTTCCCCATCCAGATATTAAGGTTCATATATACCATATCAGATAGAGCATTGTCTACCAGGGAAGATGTATTTTTCAGTATCTCTATCTTTGTTGTGATTTTTCCTGAATTGGTCAAACCGGTGACATTGATATACTTTACTATATTATTTTCCATATTGAATTGATAACATGTTTTTTGTTCTGCATTAATATATTCCCTTACAGTCTCAGTGATCAATATATTCTTATAATT
>MZXQ01000287.1:3773-4197 GCA_002926195.1 Candidatus Methanomarinus sp. HR1
TGATGTTACCTGGTTGTGTTGATCAGTTATTGTGGCAGTAATGATGTTAGCACCTAATGATAAAGAAACATTTGTTGAGTATGTCCCTGAATGATCGGTAATATTAAGATCCGGATAATATTGGTGTTTATTTACTGTTATGGTTACATTTGGTTCCGAACCATTTCCGTCAACAACACCTTTGACATATATAGATTCTGAAGTGGAAGTATCTCCATCACTGGGAGATTTAATGTCGATGGACACTGGCAATTTATCTACTATTCTGATTGTCAATTGATCGTCACTGGTCTCATTTGAAGTATCATTTGCATAGATAGTGTAGTTAAAAGTACCTTCTGTTGTAGTATTTATCGGGATAAATAATTTCTCACCACTATTATAATCCGTAGGGGGAACATATGGATTGTCGTTTATTGATACC
>MZXQ01000287.1:4229-4657 GCA_002926195.1 Candidatus Methanomarinus sp. HR1
AATTTATTACAGGAGGCAAATCTGTTACACTAATACGAACTGTATAGTTTTCTTCATGTCCCAGTGTATCATTCGCAAATATGACATAGTCCCAGGTACCTGGTGTAGTGGAATTGATCGAGATATTAATATTGCTTTGGCTTTCATAGAATGAGGGATGAACAACTTGAATACCATTTCTTTTTACCCAGTACTGATTTGGATTGGCATCTGTTATAGATACTAAGATTTCTTCAATATCATCTTGCTTGATCGTTAGTTCTTCTGGTCCTAAGCAGTTTATGATTGGTGATGTAGTATCCTGGATGGTTATTTCTACCGAATCAAATGCATTATTCCCGGTTTCATCATCTGCATAGATTGTATAATTATAGATATCCTGTACTGCAGTATCTATATCAACTTTAATCTTACTGCCGTTATCATAG
>MZXQ01000287.1:4706-7766 GCA_002926195.1 Candidatus Methanomarinus sp. HR1
GGAGTAGTATAAGTAGTGGAGTTGTCCCACACTATATTACCTGCAAGATCTCTTACTAAAACGTGTACGGTATGCGTACCCTCTTTGCTGGTGATAATTCCTTTCCATAGATCATCTTCCTCAATATAATCCAATTTAATACCCTCGGATTCCACTCTGATAAAATCAGCGTCCACCTTAACTATAACCTGTACATCATCACCAGGACAAGGTGTACTGTTACTCAGTGTCACATCGTCTATCACAGGTGGTGTTGTATCGAAAGTATCTACTATAGCCTGTGCAATCCTTTCATGACCTGCTGAATTAAAGTGTAAACCATCAGTGGTATAGGATTCATCAATGACCCAGCAATCCGAGGATGTTTCATGTCCCACATAATCCCTTGCATCTACTATAATAGATGATGGATAATCCCATGCAATTTCTATTAACTCATTATTCAATTCAGTGATTTGATTTAATCTGGTTTCCGTTTCTTTTGTGGGTAAAATCAGCATAATTACCGGAATGATATCATTATTATGGGATTCTTGTATCATGGATTCCCAATTATTAATAATCCTCTCTTTATTTACACCAACATTTCTATCATTTATACCACCTTCAATTAATGCATATTTCGGTGATAACTCTATTACATCAGAATCAAACCTGTCTCTAATTTGTGACGTTTTTTGAGAACCAATGCCCATATTTTGATATGTTTGACCTGCTTTCATTGACCAATGATACTCAATTGTTGTAGGAATATTAGTAATATCTTCAGTTTCAAGAAAAGAACGGTGTCCAGGACATCCTGAAATTATTGAATCTCCGATAAAAACCATATAAGTATTTTCCATATATGGTTCTATTACAAAAATACCATTTACAGAGTTCTGGTCTTCCCATTGGAAATCATTTGTGGGTGTTGCAACACCATTAACATAATAGGTCCTATGGTCTCTATTATTCCGGTCTACATATAGTGCATCTCCGGTAGCATTGATCCGGTAGCCATAAAAATCACCTTCGTGCACCTCTTCAATAGGTATAGGCAGGTCGATCACATTGATACCATCTGAAGAAATATATGTGACTAAATTTTCTGTAATACCAATCCTTTCATATTTACTTTCAGTTTCACTTTCTCTCCATACAGTAAAATAGAATTCATTCAATTTCGAAGCATCAGCTACATCAAACTGTATTTGATAAATTGTACCGGTCTGTCTTATTCGGTCATTATGGCCGGCTTGTATGAATTCTCTATCCAAACCGCCCCAGTTCGCCGTATCTGATTGTGGAATATCCGAATAAGGTGCTGTTTTTGAAAACGCACTTGTTGAAGGGACTATACATATACTAATTAACAATAATAATACTAAAAATCCTGGTGTTTTTTTATGCATAATCCGACCTTTTAAATTAGTATTATTTAATACTTACGGAATTATATTTCTTTTTTTAAAAGAATACTGTGATCAATAAAATTAACAGATAAATTCGCAATAATGATACTTAATTCTCAACACAACATTTTCACTGGAATTGCCTGGTTATGGATACCTGTGGCAACCAGTGCACCTGTGATCCCTATATCACTTAATTGATCAAGATCAGCTACGTCCCGCACGCCACCCCCGAATATGACATCATGATCAGAACATGCAACGGTATCCTCAAGAAAACTAACATTTATACCTGACTCCGTGCCTACTTTTGTCAGGTCAATGATGATCAGGTTATTGATCGGATATTCATTGAGTTTCTCAACTGCCTCCAAAGGAGTTAGTGACATTCTGGTATTAGTAAGTATTTTATTATCCATTATATCAATATTAACATGTATTCTGCCTGCATCTTTTAGCTCACATGCCTGCCCGATCACATCAAAGTCAGCATTCTCGCACCCGATTGTCACAGTATCTGCTATATTCAGTCCGGTTGATACATCTTGAGTGGTTTTAACACCGCAGCTAAGTATGGTTTTTGCGTACTGTGTTACATTTTTAATAGCAGAATAATTATCACCCATTCCACGAATCCGGTTGAGGTCAGCTGCATATACCTCCTTTGGGTGAAGTTCTTTAACAATATTAAGGGGATCTGATGTTTTACAGACACAACTGTATTCACCAATCGGAAGGTAATGTTCACGCTGACCACGAAGTGCATGCACTACTGAACCATTGAATATATCCAGCACAAGAATAGTACGTATCATATTACCAATGATAGTGAAATGCTGCTCTAAAGCATAAGTAATTATCTTTTTAGATTTTTTGAGGGTGGGCAAAATATCCATAAAACAGGTAAAACAGTTGTAAAAAATATCACAATAATGATAAGCACCATCATCTTTTCACAAAAACCAAAACAGTTAAATACCTGATAATGCATATATATTTTATCCCCGTGTTTAAATATAATAATACACTATAATATCTTTTATATTTTTCACAAAAAAACATTTTATATGAGGTAAAAAATGGAAACATCGTCCGATTTATTGCAGGAAATAATTGTGGGTTTAAAAGAAGTTGGCACCATAGAAGCATGCGCTGTAGTCAGCCGTGATGGTTTGGTGATCAGCACAGATATGCCTGAAGAAAAAAAAGCTGATAGTCTTGCAGCAATGTCCGCAACAATGCTGGGTGCTGCTGAGACTATCAGCATGAGCCTGGGCAAAGGACTGCCTGGTAGAGTGATTGTGGAATCAGAAGATGGGAAACTGGTTTGCACCGGAGCCGGGCCTAATGCAATACTGGTTGTGATGGTACAACCACAAGCCGGTCTTGGCCTGATCATCGTTGAACTTGAAAAGGCAGCGTCAAAGCTTAAAAAGATAGTCTAAGCAGACTGCACAGCACGCATAAACCGTTCCCTGATCTCAAGTAGACTTAGCGGGATATCAGCAACAGGTTCATTTTTTGGTTTTATTATTATATCCATGAATAAGGGTCCCGGCCTATGCCTGTATTTTTTATAAACTTCAAGTAGCTTATCTTTCGTGTGTATCTTTGCTGTTGAAAGTATCCCGTGACCTCTTGCCATAAGTTCCAGGTCGATATGACT
>MZXQ01000287.1:7784-8102 GCA_002926195.1 Candidatus Methanomarinus sp. HR1
GGATTCATGAGCAGACTGCCGTCCCCATCTATTACCACTACATGCCTGTTTTGCATTAGTGCAAGCCCCAGTCCGATGGACGAAGCCAGGCCCATGGAGCCCAGCATATAGAAGTTTAAAGCTCTATCCTTGATATGATACAGTTCTTTACATGGCACCCCGATGTTTGATACAATTATCTCATCATCAATTGCAGAGACAATTGATTCTATGGCCTGATATCTTGATATGGTCGGACTATTAGTTTGAGTACTCAATCTTAGAACAGTCCGCCCGGGTGAAATCGCTTTAGGTTCAGGTGGAGGAGGACAATTCGAC